>JBEVKA010000117.1:0-10028 GCA_040509855.1 Steroidobacter sp. | reverse complement strand
CGTATCGCCTTCGCGCCAACGCAACAGTGGCGCGGGAACTTGCCCGTTCACCACCGTGCCGATACGGCGATTGCCCGTGAAGTTCACCGGCATCTCGCCGATCTCGAGATTGAACTCGGTGCCTGACAACACGCTTTGAGTCGTGCTCTGAGCAAGCGACAAGTTACGCGCAGCGCCGAGCACGAACAGTCCACCACTCGCGCCGGCAAGAAAGCCCCTGCGCGTCAGGCGCAGTGGCGATGAATCAAATTCCTTCATGTAAATTCCGCAAAGGATGTCCGCTGTCGTATCGCGCTCATACAGGCGACACGCGAATACTTCCGCATCAGGCACGTCTACGACATGCGCTGATGTACCGGGAAACGAGCGGAATCAGGCGGGAGGACGGAAAAGCGCGGAGGGTCGATGCCAGGCGGCACCTTCAACGACGACGCCAGCTCGATCGACGCTCACGGATTGCATGGCGAAGATCACAACCGTTGCCGCAGCCGGACTGTGTAAGCAAGGACAGGCACACTCGCCGCTTTCACAGCAGCTTTTTTCGGCCGGCTCGTCCGCGCCCGGATCGCCACAATGCGAACTCTCGTGATCTGCCATTGCCGCCGTCAGCTCGTGCGGCATGGCATGCGCAAGCTGGCCGAGGATGAGCTTGCTCACCAGCAGAAAAATCACGGCCCAGCGATGGAGATGGAGTCGAGACACCGGCGCAGAGTAGCCCCGACCCGCAGACCATGCAACCGCGTGCTCAGGAGTTCTCCCGCCTCACCTGCACTCGCACCTTGCTCGAATTCTTCACTTCTTCCATCACGAAATAAGTATGCGTCTGCTGCACACCTTTGATGCAGGCGATGTGGGTGGCGAGCACGTTGCGATACTCCTTCATGTCCCGCACGCGAATCTTGAGCAGGTAGTCGAAGCCGCCGGCGACCATGTGCGCCTCCTGCACGAAATCGAGCACTTCCATGGCCGTGCGGAAACGATCGAACACTTCGGGCGTGGTTCGGTCGAGCGCCACCTGCACATATGCGAGCAGGCTTTGCCCGAGGTGAGACGGTGAGAGCTCGGCGCGATAGCCGGTGATGTAGCCGTGTTTTTCCAGTCGCTTCACGCGCTCCACACAGGGTGTAACGCTGATGTGCAGCTCGCGTGCGAGCTGCGCCATGGAGACGCGACCGTCCTCCTGAAGACGAGTGAGGATGCGCTGGTCGGCCTTGTCCAGGACGAAGCCCGCGCTCGCCGTAGTCGATTTCACGTATTTATACCCTCTTATAAGTCGTTTCGACGCCTCGTGGCCGCCTACGCTAGTGTATTCGCCGGCAAGAGCATAACCGCAGAAAATCATGGCCGCCCAGACATTCGCCGTACCCGCCGCCCCCTCCCTCGAAGAACTCCGTGAACAGATCCGCTCCACGACGCTGCAAGACGAACTCACCTGCATCAAAGCACTGCTAAAGAACCTGAACCTGTCTGCGAATGCCCGCTTGCGGGCCAAAACGCGGGCAGCTTCTCTGGTGGCCGGCGCACGGGCGCGGTCCAAGGAGCGGCCGCTGCTGGATTCGTTCCTGCAGGAATTCGCGCTGTCGAACGAGGAAGGCGTGGCACTGATGTGCCTGGCCGAAGGGCTGCTGCGCATCCCCGATGACGAAACCGCCGATCGCTTGATCGCGGACAAGATCGCTGCGGGCAACTGGTCGGCGCATGCGGGCGCGTCGTCGTCGTCGTTCGTGAATGCGTCGACCTGGGGTTTGATGCTCACCGGCCGCCTGATCGAACCGCCGCGTCAGGCTCGCGAAGAAACCGATTCGTGGTTGCAAAACCTGTCGCGCCGGATCAGTGCTCCGGTGCTCAGAACGGCCTTTCGACGTGCGATGCGCATCATCGGCGGCGAGTTCGTCGTCGGCCGCACCATCGAAGAAGCATTGGCGCGTTCAGCGAAGACACCCGAACTGACGCTGTGCTCTTACGACATGCTCGGCGAAGGTGCGCGCACCTGGGCGGACGCGGAGCGTTATCGCAATTCATACGAGCAGGCGCTCGAAGCAATCGGCTCGCAGCGTAAGAGTCAGCCCATTCATGAACGCTCGAGCCTGTCGGTGAAGCTGTCGGCGCTGGAACCTCGCTATGACCTCATGCACGAAGGCTTGGTCATGCAGCGGCTCGTTCCCACCGCAATCGATCTGGCGCGACGCGCCGCCGTCGCGGATGTCGGCTTCACCATCGATGCGGAAGAAGCGGATCGTCTCGATCTGTCGCTGAATGTGATCGAAGCGCTCGCGCGCGATGCGGCCACACAGTCATGGTCGGGGCTGGGCATCGTCGTGCAGGCTTACGGCAAGCGGGCGCCGCTGGTCATCGAGTGGCTTGCATCGCTCGCGCGCGCCACGCAGCGTCGTATTTGTGTGCGCTTGGTGAAGGGCGCGTATTGGGATGCTGAAGTCAAGCGCGCTCAGGAACGAGGACTGAGTTCATATCCTGTTTACACACGCAAGGTGACGACCGATATCGCATACCTCTCGTGCGCCGAGCGCCTGTTCAAGCACAGCGATGTGATCTATCCGCAGTTCGCGACTCACAATGCTTATACCGTGGCGGCCGTCCTGGAGATGAGCCCGCAAGGCGCGAAGTTCGAGTTTCAGCGCCTGCACGGCATGGGCGCGCTGTTGCATGACGAAGCCAAGAAACAAATCGAAAGTTTCCCTCGCGTTCGCACCTACGCACCTGTCGGTCATCACGAGGAGCTGCTGTCGTATCTGGTGCGCCGCCTGCTGGAGAACGGCGCGAATAGCTCCTTCGTCAACCGGTTCATGAACGAGAACGTGCCCGTCGATGTCGTGGTGGAGGATCCAGTGACTGCGTTTCAGAGCGCGGAGCCGATCAATCCTCACATTCCATTGCCGGTGAATCTGTATGGTTCGTCGCGCGAGAACTCTTCTGGCGTCGATTGGGGCAATCCGCAGCAGCTCGCCGCGCAAGTCGCTTCGCTGCAGCCCGCTGTGTCGCAGGGTTGGCTCGCACTTGCCCAAAGCATGCGAGGGCCTGCCAACGAAGTTCGCAATCCCGCGAATCGCGCCGAGATCGTCGGTCACGTGAATCTCGGCACCAGCGCGGACATCACACAAGCATTCGATCGCGCGGCCAAGGCACATCGTGCGTGGGACGAGGCCGGCGCCACTCATCGTGCTGTTTGTTTGGTTGCCACCGCTGATTTGTTACGTGCGAATCGAGCCGAGCTGGTCCGGCTGCTGGTGAAGGAAGCCGGCAAGACGCTGCCGGATGCGATCGCCGAAGTTCGCGAGGCGGAGGATTTCTGTCGTTACTACGCGGCGCAGGCTCGGGCGCAGTTTGCGGAACCGATGGCGTTGCCAGGGCCGACGGGAGAAGAGAACAAGCTGAGCCTGCGGGGTCGGGGCGTGTTCGCCTGCATCAGCCCTTGGAATTTTCCGCTGGCTATTTTCATGGGCCAGGTCACTGCGGCGCTGGTCGCTGGCAACTGCGTGGTGGCGAAGCCCGCCGAGTCCACTCGACTGATCGCAGCGCTGGCCGTGCATCTGCTGCATCAGGCTGGCGTTCCGGAAGATGTCGTGCAGTACGTGCCGGCGAGCGGCCGGCAGTTCGGCGAAGTTGCGTTCAAACATCCGGCGCTGGCGGGTGTTTGTTTCACCGGTTCGACCTCGACGGCACAATTCATCAATCGTGCGCTGGCGGCACGCGATGGGGCGATCATTCCACTCATCGCCGAGACGGGTGGCATCAACGCGATGATCGTCGATTCGTCGGCGCTACTGGAGCAAGTGGCTGACGACGTGCTCACATCGGCGTTCACCTCCGCAGGTCAACGCTGCTCGGCACTGCGACTGCTATTCGTTCAGGAAGATGTCGCGGATCGTCTGGCGCAGCTGATTGCCGGCGGCATGGATGAATTGCTGATCGGCGATCCTTCGCAACCTGCCACGGATGTGGGCCCGGTCATCAGCGCGTCCGCTGCTGAAAAGCTCGAGGAGTACAGCAATCGGCAGCAGCACAATGGCGTGCGTTTGCTCAAGCAATGCAAGCTGGAGGGGTTGCAGGCGGAGGGCAATTACTTCGCGCCTCGTTTGCTGGAGTTGAGCGATGCGAGTCAGCTCACGAG
Source organism: Steroidobacter sp. (assembly GCA_040509855.1). Classification (GTDB taxonomy): domain Bacteria; phylum Pseudomonadota; class Gammaproteobacteria; order Steroidobacterales; family Steroidobacteraceae; genus Steroidobacter. Next base: position 5,899 of record JBEVKA010000117.1, on the reverse strand, counting down.
TGAAGAGTTTGGTCCTATCCTGCATCTGGTTCGCTATCGCCGCGATCAGCTCGATGGCGTCGTCGAAGCGATTCGCGCCGCCGGTTATGGTTTGACGCTGGGAATTCACACGCGCATCGAAAGCGTGTGGCAACAGGTCGCTGCCAACGCCGCCGTCGGCAACATCTACGTCAACCGCAATATGATCGGTGCCGTCGTCGGCGTTCAGCCCTTCGGCGGCGAAGGCCTCTCCGGCACCGGCCCCAAGGCCGGCGGCCCTCACTACCTGCTGCGCTTCGCAACCGAACGCACGTTGACCGTCAACACGGTCGCGACCGGAGGGAACGCGAAGTTGTTGTCGCTGGGTTCGTAAACGCAGAGCTCACGAGAGGTCACTGAATGTGACCTCTCGTCGGGCATCACTTCTCGTCGAAGTTCGCCGTAAACCCGATGCCACGTCGCTTCGGCACCGGCGGAGTCATCAGCTCGCGAATCGCCTTGAGCATTCCAGTGATGGCCTGATCCTGCGTGGCAAGCTTGCGTGTAATGCGCGACTCCAGCTCATCGAGGCGCTTGGCGAGCTCCTTGTTCGACGCCAGCAGGTCGCGTAGCTGCACGAAAGCACGCACCACATAGATGCTCATCTCCACCGCGCGTTTGCTGTTCAGAATCGTCGCCGCCATGATGGCGCCGTGTTCGGTGAACGCCAGCGGCGGCTTGCGACGTCCGCCGCGTCCCGGCTTTGATGTTGCATTTTGCAACATCAAAGCGGTGTGCTCTTCGGTGGTGAGCTGAAACATGAAGTCGCCGGGAAATCGGCGGATGTTACGACGTACCTGCTGGTTCAAACGTGCGGTGGTCACGCCGTAGAGTGCAGCCAACTCGGCATCCAGCAGCACACGCTGGCCACGCAGAATCAGAATCGATCTTGCGATTCGCTCGATCGGCACGAGCGCAGTACTTTTGCTCCTGGTCATCTTCGCCTCCATGCAGCCTCCCGTCAGCATGAACCGCGAAGCGCAGCAGTGATGCGCGAATAAGTTGGGGATTTCCCCAGAAATGGGCGCACCACGACTCCTCCCGCTCTGTTCCAGTGCGCGGTATACAGCGCCAAAACTCTGTGTCGGGAATCGCAACGATTTTTTTCAGCCTCGTTGACTTCCAAACGTGAGAAGGATCACAGTTGCAACACCGCACGGCTCCGTGCGCCCAACAAATTAAAGAGGCAGGGAAACTATGTTCGACGCTCCGCGCCGGCCTCGTCGCTGGCAGGTCTCCTTTTATTCATTTTTCATCGGCCTCACGGCAACCGCTGCAATGGCGCAGACAGTTGAGTCCGTGTTGACCGGACCGGGCGAAGCGCCGCCGCCTGGATTTACCGTCAAAGGCAGAGCGAACGGCGACGACGTGCCGCACCCCGCCGGCGACCGGCGTCGCGAGATGCGCAAGCAAGGCATGGAGGAAAAGGTCAGAGGCGAAGCCTCGGGCCAGAGTTCGGGCCGCGTGCATCGAATCGGCAAAGGAAAATACAAGGGCCGATATGTCGAGCTGAAGCGCGAGAAAGAGGATCTGATTTTCACTGTGCTAGGTGAATTTGGTACGCAGATTCATCCGCGGTTCGGCGGCTTGCCGGGCCCGCTGCACAACCAGATTCCGCAGCCCGATCGCACCGTGGACAACACCACGATCTGGGCGCCGGATTTCTCCAAAGCCTACTTCGAAGAGCTGCTGTTCTCGGAAAAGCCCGGTGCGATCTCGATGCGTAATTTTTATGTCGAGCTCTCGTCGAATCGCTACACCGTCAGCGGCGCGGTCACCGACTGGGTCACCCTTCCGGGCAATGCCAACAGCTACGACGATGATGTGACCTATGGCTGCACGTACCCTGGCATACCGACACCTCGCGCTTGCCCCGGCGTGTGGATATTTTTACGTGACGGATTGAATGGCTGGTACAACGCGCAGATCGCCGCGGGCAAATCCGCTGCGCAGATCAACGCCGAGCTCGCGAAGTTCGACGTGTGGGATCGCTACGACTACGACGGCGACGGTAACTTCGACGAACCGGACGGCTACATCGATCACTTCCAGGCGGTCCACGCCGGCATGGGAGAGGAAGTTGGCGGCGGTGCGCAAGGTGGCGCGGCGATCTGGAGCCATCGCTGGTATGCGTTCAACAACACGGCTGGCATAGTTGGACCGACCTTCAATAAAGCCGGCGGCACGCGCATCGGCAACAGCGATTACTGGGTCGGCGACTATACCGTCGAGCCTGAGAACGGCGGCGTCGGCGTGTTCGCACACGAGTTCGGTCACGACCTCGATCTGCCCGATCTGTACGACACCAACGGTGGAGACAACTCAACGGGCTATTGGACGTTGATGTCCTCCGGTTCCTACGGCAGCGACGGCAAGGTCGACATCGGCAGCAAGCCCACGCACATGGGTGCGTGGGAAAAAATGCAGCTCGGCTGGCTGAACTACGAAGTGGCGCGCGCTGGCAAGCGGTCCGAGCACAAGCTCGGCCCTGCGACTTACAACACGCGGCAGGCGCAAGCGTTGGTGACAGTGCTGCCCGACAATGTCCTCGAACCGTACGCGGGCGACGCGGTTTACTACAGCGGCAGCGGGGCGCAGCTCAATACCACGATGTTGCGCACGGTGACGCTGCCGACGGGAGCGCCAACGCTCAGCGCGCAGGTTCAATACGACATCGAAGAGGATTGGGACTATGCATACGTCGTGGTCGTCGATGGCGGCACCACTCACTACGTGGCCACCAATCTTTCCACCACCGAGAATCCCAACGACCAGAACGACGGTAACGGCATCACCGGCAGCACGCTGTTCGAGTGGGTGCCGCTGACCGCGAATTTGTCCGCGTTCGCCGGCAAGACGGTGCAAATCGGCTTCCGCTACTGGACCGATCCGTTCACCAACGGCCTGGGCTTCCTGGTCGATGACATTCGGATCACCGGGCAGCAAGTGGATGGCGGCGAAGTGCCTGTGGCATGGGTCTACAGCCCGCCCACCGGCGGCTTCCGTCTCGCGCAGGGCGACGCCGGCAGCTTCTTCAACGCCTACATCGCCGAGTTCCGTCAGTACCGCGGCTACGACAAGAGCCTGCGCACTGGTCCGTATGTCTTCAGCGATCTCAACTCGCCGCAGCTGCAGGACTGGGTGACACACTTCCCCTATCAGGAAGGCCTGCTCATCACTTACCTGGACCTGCGCTTCGGTGACAACAACACCAGCACCCATCCGGGCTACGGGTTGATCCTGCCCATCGACGCGCATCCCACGCCGCTGACGCGTGAAGACGGCGCTGCATGGTCGTCGCGTTATCAGAGCTTCGACTCGCCGTTCGGACTGGAACGGACGGACAAGCTGACGCTGCGTCGCCTGGGCGTGGACTACGTGTATCGATCGCAGCCCGGCGTGCCGGTGTTCGATGACCGCATCCAGCACTGGCGCGCGGAAACTCCGGCCGCCGGCGTGAAGAACCCGAACACCAACACCTTGATCCAGGTGAAATCGGTGAGCAGGGACGGTGCCGTGATGGAGGTCGAGGTCAAGCCGGCGCGTCGCGGCCATCGCCCCCACAACTGGTACTGGGACCATAAGCACTGGAACTGGTGGGATAATTAACTAGCGAGACGCGAGTCCCGCTCGCCTCCCGGCCCCGCACGAGTCACGGCTCGTGCGGGGTTTTTCTTTTGATGGCTGGTCTTTTCCTGCCGTTGCCCGGCCGTACGTGCCCGGGGCAAGCGTCCACCTTCCTTTTTTTGCCGCGCCAGGACTACTCTATCCGGGCGCACAGAGGGCGGTGCGCAGTGATCGGGGAGGCATCATGGGGATTCCTGTCCGCTTCGAGTCGATCGATCAGCCACGCGTGCTCGCGGCCGTTGCGTCCGCGACCATTCACTTTGGGCTTTTGATTGCCCTGGTGTTCTTTGGTGGTCGTCACGACGGCATCGGCGAAAGCGACTCGCGCACCATGCAGTTGGTGTTCATTGAAGCGGACAACGTCGACAAGACCGACGGCGTCGAGCTGCCCCCGATAGAACTGGAACCCGCGCCCGCGCCGGCACTGCCCGAAGAACAGCACGCCTTCGAACCTGAGCCTCCCGTGCCGGAAACCGGCGCCGCCGAGTCGGAACCGGTGCAAGAGGAGCAACAGTTCGCCGCGGTTGATGAGCCAAAGGAAACAACGGCCGCGATCACTCCGCTGGAAGTCGCCAAGCTCGCCGTCACATTCGCGGCTTCACCCGAAGAGCTGGCTGCGCTTCCCAAACAGCTCGCGCGCCTGGCGGAACAACTCAAAGACGCCGCGCGAACGCAGCTGGAATGGGTGGAGAACGGCAAGCAATACAGCGCCGAGTTGATCCGTGAGCGCGCGAAGGATGGCACCGGCCTCGAACGCGTCATCGCGCAGGTGAGCGCCTCGGATCACGGCAAGATCATGGCGACTCGCATCATGCTCAAGCGCCTGGCCTTCTCGCAGTTCACGCAAGTGGTCGATCGTTGGGATCCGATGGTGCAGCTCCACGACGACGTGATCGTCGGCCGCTTCCACAGCAACTCGCAGTTCAACGTGATGCACGACTCGCGCATCGGCCCGAAGTTTCTGGGCAAGGTGACGACCGCCGGCCGCACGTTCGAAATGTATGCAAGTGGGCGCAAACGACAGGCGGAAATCGTCCCCGGCGGCCTCGAAACCCGCACCAGCCGCATCGATTTGCCCGAAGCCCTGCAGCCTTTCGCGTGGGCGCCGGAGGACACGGAAGCCCGCGTGCACGAAATCTCCGAGGACACGCGGATTCGTTTCTTCCCCGACGGCAGTTACATGTGGCGCAAGCAGGGTTCGCCTGAGGCGGAATATCTCAATTCGCCTTCCGACCATCCGGTGTATTTCATTGCACGCCCCGGCACCACGCTCTACGTGCAAGGCACGCTCTCGGGCAACATTCTGGTTTATTCGCCGCATCGGATCGTGATCGAAGACGATCTCATCTACGCCAACGATCCGCGCAAGACGCGCGACTCGCGCGACTATCTGGGGCTGGTTTGTGACAGATATGTCGAAGTGGCGCCGCCCAATGTGACCGGCCCGGGTGACCTGGAAGTCCATGCCGCCATTTTTGCCGGGCGTCGTTTCGTGGTTAGAGACATCGATCACGCAAGATCGGCCACGCTGCGGATATATGGAAGCTTGTCCGCCGGCAGTATGTCGGCCAGCGAGCCGCGTTACGCGACCGAAATCGAGTACGACCCGCGCTTCGAGCAACGGCGGCCGCCAGGCTTCCCGTTGACCGGTCGCTACGAGGCCGAGGATTGGGACGGCAACTGGGTCGAGGCGTCGGAACGAACGGCAGAGGATGGGCTCTAAGCAAGAGCACAGAGTCAAGGGATCTACGGGGCGCTCGGCGCAATGTCGAGGGAAATATGATTCCGCGTCAATGGATAATCGGGCTTGCAGCGCTGGCACCGTTGGCCAGCCTGGCGAATGATGTCGATCTCGATGGCGTGCTCGCAAACGCGCCCGAGGTTTCTCAACCACCGTTCGAAGAAGTGATCGTCGACGCGCCCGAGCCGCGTTACGTCGCTCCCACGTTACGCGACAAGATCGGCCGCGTGTGGGCGCCGGTTTATATCAATGGCAAAGGGCCATTCCGACTGGTGCTCGACACCGGCGCGAATCGGACTGCAGTGATTCCCGCCCTGGCGAATCGCCTCGGCACGCCGTTGGAAACAAATCCTGTGAAACTGCTCGGCGCCACCGGCTCCTCGATGGTGCCCATCATCAAAGTCGCCAGCATCGAAGTCGGCGACCTGTGGCTCGGCGATCGCAAAGTCGCCATCGTGCCCGACGTGTTTGGCGGCGCCGAAGGCGTGCTCGGCGCGGACGGCTTGAGCGACA
>JBEVKA010000116.1:0-3638 GCA_040509855.1 Steroidobacter sp. | reverse complement strand
CTGACCGCGAATCTGTCGCGCGCCCAGGATCACAGCCTTGATCGGTGCAATCGCCGCTTCGGCGGCGGCGTCGCGAGGGAACTCGCTGGCGTTCGGATAGCTCTCCAGCATGATGGTCTCGCCCTTGCGGCCTGCGAGCGGCGCGACCGATTGCCAGATCTCTTCGGTGATGAACGGCATCAGCGGATGTAACAAGCGCAGATAGGCTTCGAGCACGGTCACCAACGTCTCGCGCGTGCCGCGCTTCTGCGCGTCGGTCGACTGATCGGACTGCAGCGTCGGCTTGGACAGCTCCAGGTACCAGTCGCAGTACTCGTACCAGGCGAATTCATACAACGCCTGAGCGGCGAGATCGAAACGATACTCCGCGAGGCGAGCGCCCACTTCTTCGATCGTCGCGCCGAGCCGCGAACGGATCCAGCGATCGGCGGCCGAATATTCCAACGCGCCAGTAGCGGCCGGTCCTGCGCATCCCTGCGCTCCCGGCATTCGGGCATCCTGCCCAGCACGGGCTGGCGCATTCTCTACGTTCATCATTACGTAGCGCGCGGCGTTCCACAGCTTGTTACAAAAATTGCGATAGCCTTCGATGCGGCCCAGATCGAAACGAATGTCGCGCCCCATGGTGGCGAGCGCACAGAACGTGAAGCGCAGGGCGTCGCTGCCGTATGAAGGCATGCCGCTCGGGAACTGCTTGCGCGTGGTCTTTTCGATCTTGTCCTTCAGATGCGGCTGCATCAGGCCGGACGTGCGCTTGGCGAGCAACGATTCGAGATCGATACCGTCGATCAGGTCCAGCGGGTCGATGATGTTGCCCTTGGACTTGGACATCTTGTCGCCGTTCTCGTCGCGGATCAGTCCGGTGATGTACACCTCGTGGAACGGCACGTCGCCGGCGAACTTCAGGCCCATCATAATCATGCGGGCCACCCAGAAAAAAATGATGTCGAAGCCGGTGACCAGCACGCTGGTGGGATAGAACGTTTTCAGCGCCGGCGTCTGCTCCGGCCAGCCGAGCGTGGAGAACGGCCACAGCGCGGAGGAGAACCAGGTATCGAGCACGTCATCGTCGCGCTTCAGCGTGACGTCGCGGCCGAGCTTGGCGCGTGCCTGTTTCGCCGCTTCTTCAGCGGTGCGCGCAACGTAGTAGTTGCCTTGATCGTCGTACCACGCCGGAATCTGGTGACCCCACCACAGCTGACGGCTGATGCACCAGTCCTGGATGTTGTGCATCCATTGATAGTAGGTCTTGGCCCAGTTCTCGGGCACGAAGCGAATGCGGCCGTCCTCGACCACTTTGATCGCGGGCTCCGCCAGCGGCGCGATGCGCACATACCATTGATCGGTGAGCCACGGCTCGAGCACCGCGTTGCTGCGATCACCGCGCGGCACTTGCAGTGTGTGCGGCTCGATCTTGTCGACCAGGCCGAGCGCATCGAGATCCGCGACCACTTGTTTGCGCGCGACGAAACGATCCAGGCCGCGATATTTTTCCGGCACCTCATCGTTGAGCGTGGCGTTGGCGTCGAAGATGTTGATGAGCGGCAGCGAGTGGCGGCGGCCGAGCTCATAGTCGTTGAAGTCGTGGCCCGGCGTGATCTTGACGCAGCCCGAGCCGAACGCCGGGTCGACGTAGTCGTCGGCGACGATCGGGATCAACCGTCCGGTCAGCGGCAAGCGCACCTGTTTGCCAACCAGATGTTTGTAACGTTCGTCTTCGGGATGCACGGCGACTGCGGTGTCGCCCAGCATGGTTTCCGGACGCGTGGTCGCAACGACCAGGTGCTCGGCCTGATTTAAATCAGAGTGACCCTCGATGGGATATTTGAAATGCCACAGCGAGCCCTGCTCGGGCTCGGACATCACTTCGAGATCGGACAGCGCGGTGTGCAGCACCGGGTCCCAGTTCACCAGGCGCTTGCCGCGATAGATCAAGCCTTCTTCATACAAACGCACGAACACTTCGGTGACGGCGTGCGACAGCCCTTCGTCCATGGTGAAGCGATCGCGCGACCAGTCCACCGAGTTGCCGATGCGGCGTTGCTGGCGGGAAATCGTGTCGCCCGATTGCGCCTTCCAATTCCACACGCGTGCGACGAACGCTTCACGGCCGATGTCGCGACGGTGCGTGCCTTCGGCATTCAACTGACGTTCGACCACCATCTGGGTGGCGATGCCGGCGTGGTCCGTGCCCGGTTGCCACAAGGCGTTCTCGCCCTGCATGCGATGCTGACGGGTCAGCACGTCCATCAGCGTGTGCTGGAAGGCGTGGCCCATGTGCAGCGTGCCGGTGACGTTGGGCGGCGGAATGACGATGCAGTAGGGCTTGCCGTTGCCGGCAGGCTTGAACCAGCCGTTCGCCTCCCATCGCTGGTAGATGCGCTGCTCGATGTCCTTCGGGTCGTAGGTCTTTTGCATTGGGGGCGACGGCGAACGTTACGTGCTTGGCAAAGCGCGCAATTATAGCCGCGCGCCGCCGCCCCGAGGCCGGTGTTACAGCATCTGGCCGCCCGAGGCCTCGATGCGCTGGGCGTTGATCCAGCTGTTTTCCGGCGCCAGCAGCGAGGCGATCACGCCGCCGATGTCCTCGGGCTTGCCGACGCGACCGAGCGCGATCTGCGAGGCGACCTGAGCGTTCAGCTCCTTGTTGTCTCGGACATGGCCGCCGCCGAAATCAGTCTCGATGGCGCCGGGCGCGACCGTGTTCACGGCGATGCCTCGGCTGCCCAGCTCCTTGGCTTGATAGCGGGTCAGCACTTCGATCGCGCCCTTCATCGACGCGTACGCCGAGTAGCCGGGGTACGAGAAGCGCGTCAGGCCGCTGGAAATATTGATGATCCGGCCGCCGTCGACCAGCAGCGGCAGCAGCTTCTGGGTCAGGAAATAAGGCCCTTTGAGGTGAATGTTCACCAGCTCGTCGAACTGTTGCTCGGTGGTTTCGGCGAACGAAGCGTGGGTACCGACGCCCGCGTTGTTCACCAGGTAATTGAAACGGTCGCGCTGCCAGCGGCTCTGCAATTCCTCGCGTACCTGCGTGGCGAATTTGCCGAAAGTCGCGGCGACGCTGACGTCGAGCTGGAGCGCCACGGCCTGGCGGCCGAGCTTCTCTATCTCGGCAACCACCGCCGCGGCTTCGGAACGGTTGTTGCGATAGGTGAGGATCACATCGACGCCACGATGGGCGAGCGACAAGGCCGTGTTCTTGCCGAGGCCGCGGCTGCCGCCGGTGACCAGGGCGACGGGGGAGGTGGAAGTTTGGGTATTCATGGGCTGACTCCTTGTGTGGGGTGGAGAACAGCTTATTGGTCGAATGAGGGTGGATAAATCAGCCGAAATTGATCGTAGTGTTCGTATACTGCGAACAATCGAGGGGGTCGAGGGCCGGGAATGAATCAGCTCGAATCCATGCAGATCTTCGTCCGGGTCGCGGAGCTGGGCAGCTTTACGCGCGCGGCCGAGAGTTTGGGGATGCCGAAGGCCAGCGTTTCGACGGCGGTTCAACAGTTGGAAAGCGAGTTCGGCACACAGCTGCTGCACCGGACGACTCGCAAAGTGCAAATGACCTTGGACGGGCGTGCCTGCTACGAGCGCTGCAAGGATCTGCTCGCGGACATGGATGAACTGCGCTCGATGTTTCA
>JBEVKA010000115.1:0-3617 GCA_040509855.1 Steroidobacter sp. | reverse complement strand
GGCACCTTGCGGACGTGAACCTTGAGGATCTGTTCGCGGCCGACGACGTCCGGATTCGGCACCACCACCTGGCGGTCGAACCGGCCCGGACGCAGCAGCGCGGGATCGAGCACGTCGGGCCGGTTGGTCGCGGCGATGATGATAATGCCTTCGTTGGCCTCGAACCCGTCCATCTCGACCAACAGCTGGTTGAGCGTCTGCTCGCGCTCGTCGTTACCGCCGCCGAGACCGGCGCCGCGATGGCGGCCGACAGCGTCGATTTCGTCGATGAAGATGATGCAGGGTGCGTGCTTCTTGGCCTGATCGAACATGTCACGCACGCGGCTCGCGCCGACGCCGACGAACATCTCGACGAAGTCAGAGCCGGAGATGGTGAAGAACGGCACCTTCGCCTCGCCGGCGATGGCGCGGGCGAGCAGCGTCTTACCAGTACCCGGCGAGCCGACCATCAGCACGCCGCGGGGAATCTTGCCGCCCAGGCGCTGGAACTTGCCCGGGTCTTTCAGGAACTCGACGATCTCGACCACTTCTTCCTTGGCTTCGTCCACGCCCGCGACATCGGCGAACGTGACCTGCACCTGATCCTCGCCCAGCAGTCGTGCGCGGCTCTTGCCGAAGGACATGGCCCCTCTGCCGCCGGCGCCGCCCTGCATCTGGCGCATGAAGTAGACCCAGACTGCGATCAGCAGCAGGATCGGGAAGGAAGAAATGAACAGCTGCATCAGGAAGCCCTGACGCTCGGGCGCCGCGCCGCTGAACTTGACGTTGTGCTCGATCAGCGTGCCGATCAGCTCGGAATTCTCGGTCTCGGGATTGTTGACGGTGAACTGCTCGCCGTTGGAGCGCACACCGCGAATGACGTCGGTGGTCTTGTTGAGGGTGACCTCGGCGATGCCGCCGTCCCGCACCTGCTGCAGGAAGGTCGAATACGGGATTTCCTGAACGCCCCCGGAGCGCGCGCTGAAATTGCTGACGACTGTGGCCACCACTACGGCGATGACGATCCACAGTACGATGTTCTTGGCTAGGTCGTTCAAAGTCCCATCCTCGAAAAAGGCGCGCGTTCTGTCTTCGGGCTGTGGGTTTTAGAACCCCACATTCATCAACATTGGGCGCCGATCGACACTACACCACCGGACCCAGCGGCGCCATCACCGGGTCCCTGATCCCCACCCCCGCCGGGACTCTATGCCTTAAAGTGGCGTCCCAGCAGGTAAAGTTCCGCACTTCGCTGGCGGGACGCAGGCGGTTTACGCACTTTCACGGTTTCGAAGCTGCTGCGCAGCTGCTTCACGAACGGCTCGAAGTGCCGCCCCTGAAACACCTTGACCAGATAATCGCCCCCGGCGGCGAGCCGGCTGCGGGCAAAATCCAGAGAAAGTTCAACCAGATGCATCGACCGGTCGTGGTCCACATCGGCGATGCCGGTGGTATTGGGGGCCATGTCCGACATTACAAGCTGGGGCCGGTCCTCGCCGATCAATTGTTCGAGCTGCTCCAGCACCAAGTTATCGGAGAAGTCGCCCTGCAGGAAATCGACGCCGACGATGGCGTCCATAGGCAGGATATCGAGCGCCACGATCCGGCCCTTGCCGTTCAACAGCCGCGCCGCCAGCTGGCTCCAGCCGCCCGGGGCGGCCCCCAGGTCGACGATGGTCATGCCGGGGCGGATGAGACGATCGGTGCGCTGGATCTCGTCCAGCTTGAACACGGCGCGCGAGCGGTAGCCGGCCTGACGGGCCTGCTTCACATACGGATCGCTCTCATGTTCGGCGAGCCATTGGCGGCTCGATTTAGTACGCTTCGCCACTTCTTATTGACCCACACCCAATGATCGAACTCAGCGAAAAACAGAAAAAGTACTTGCGTGGTCTCGCCCATGGCCGCGATCCCATCATCCTGATCGGCTCGTCCGGCCTATCGCCGGCAGTCGCGAAGGAATTCGAGACGGCGCTCGGCGCGCATGAACTGGTGAAAGTGAAAGCGCGCGTCGGCGATCGCGAGCAACGCGACACCATTCTGGACCAACTGGCCGAACAAAGCGGCAGCGCCCTGGTACAACGCATCGGCAATGTGGGTGTGTTCTATCGCCGGCACAAGGACAAGCCGAAGATCATCTTGCCTGCCGATTGACCTTCCAGACCAGCGCCACGGCGCTCAGACACGCGGTGAAGAACAGCATGGCGGAAACGCCATGCAGGCGGCCGAATTGCGCCATGTCGTTCGCCGCGCGCGCTTGATCCATCAGAGGCACGACGACGACCTGACTAATCAGCGGCAGCGCCGCCGTCAGCAGGATGATCGCGAGTGTCGATTTGGATATGTATTTGCGGACCGCGAGCACCGCGACCAGCAATGTCGCCACGACGACGCCTAGCCACGCCTCGACATTGAACAAGCGCGAGACGACCAGCCCGGCCAAACGGCGCTCCGGCAGCGTCGCGAACGCCGCGGGCGCGGCGATCAAACAAATCGTCCACAGCGAGCCTGCCCACACTGTGACCAGCAGCGAGGAAGCGAACTGAAGCAGCGTGGCCGAGCGAGCCGACATGTCTCAGACGTATCGGACGCTGACGATCTCGTAGCTCTTGGTGCCGTTGGGCGCGACCACGTCGACGACATCGCCCTTGGACTTGCCGACCAGCGCTCGGGCAATGGGTGAGGACACCGAGATCAAGCCGGCTTTGATGTCGGCCTCGGCATCACCGACGATCTGATAAAGCACTTTGTTGCCAGTGTTTTCGTCTTCCAGATCGATGGTGGCACCGAACACGACCTTCTCGGTCGCGGGCAACGACCCTACGTCGATGATCTCCGAATTCGACAGGTGCGCTTCGATGTCTTTGATGCGGCCTTCGATGAAGCTCTGCTGTTCGCGCGCGGCGTGATATTCCGCGTTCTCGCTCAGATCGCCATGCGCACGCGCTTCGGCGATCGCTTGAATCACGCGCGGACGATCCTCGCTCTTCAAACGTTTCAATTCGACGCGCAGCTTCTCGGCGCCTTTCAACGTCAACGGCAAACGTTTCACGATGCGGCCTCCAGATGCGGCGCGCTCCCCTCGCCGTCCTGATCGATCGATGGGGTGATCTGTTGGACGGCCTGCTGGGCGATCTCCTGATGCAGATCCTGCAGTCGGTTCACGTCGACCTCGTTCATGTGAGCAATGGCATCGCAGGTCGCAAGCCCCGCCGCGACGGTGGTGTAGTACGTGACGCGCTTATGGACCGCTTCGCGCCGGATGGAGCGCGACTCGAAAATCGCCTGCTTGCCTTCGGTGGTGTTGACGATCAGCGATATCTCGTCGTTTTTTATCATGTCCACGATGTGCGGGCGACCCTCGCGCACTTTGTTCGCCGTGCGGCAGGGAATTCCCGCATTGTTGATGGCTTCCGCGGTGCCAGACGTGGCAACGATTTCAAAACCCTGCGCGACCAGACGCCGTGCCAGCTGCACTGCCGCGGGCTTGTCGCGCTCGCGCACGCTGATCAAGCAAACACCGCGCGTCGGCAGGATGACGCCCGAGGCGAGCTGCGCCTTCGCATAAGCCTCGCCGAACGATCGACCGGTGCCCATCACCTCGCCGGTGGATTTCATTTCCGGTCCGAGAATGGGAT
>JBEVKA010000114.1:0-5883 GCA_040509855.1 Steroidobacter sp. | reverse complement strand
CGAACTAGCCCGACATGAAGTCACCCCTGATCGACAAGAAAGTGTTCGCCTGGGCGTTGTACGACTGGGCGAATTCGTCGTTCGCGACCACCGTGATGGTGGTGTTCTTCCCATTGTTCTTCAAACAATTCCTGACCCCCGGTCAGGATGCGAGCGTCAGCACCGCCTGGCTCGCTTATGCGAATGGTGCGTCGAGCTTCGTGTTGGCCATCATGGCGCCATGGCTCGGCGCGCTGGCAGATCGAGGCAACGCACACGTGCGCTTTCTCATGGCGTTCACGGCCATCGGCGTGATTCCCACCGCGATGCTCGCCTTCGTCGGGCCCGGCAGTTGGGTGACGGCGGCTGTGATCTTCGCGGTGGCGTCGCTGGGCTTCTGGGGCGGTTTGATTTTCTACGACTCGATGCTGGTCAAGGTGGCGCCGCCGCGTCGGATCGATTCGGTCTCGGGATTCGGTTACGCGCTGGGCTATCTCGGCGGCGCACTGCTGCTCACCGTCAACGTGCTCATGTTCGCCAAGCCTGCGATGTTCGGGCTCGCGAATCCGGAAGCGGCGATTCGCGCCTCGTTCATCAGCGTAGCGGTCTGGTGGACATTGTTTGCAATCCCGATCTTCCGTGCCTTTCCCAAACCGGAAGCCAAGGCGCCCATCGGCGCAATTCGCGCGCTGCGCGAAGGGTTCGATGAGCTGATCCGCACCTTCAAGGAAGTGCGCAAATATCGCGCGGTGATTTTGTTTCTATTTGCTTATTGGATGTACATCGACGGCGTCAACACCATCATGAAAATGGCGGTGGACTACGGCCTGGCGCTGGGCTTCCCTGCCGACAGCCTGATCTCGGGCATCCTGATGATTCAGTTCATCGGCTTTCCGGCCACGCTGCTGTTCGGTGCGCTCGGCGATCGCATCAGCCCGCTGGTCGGTATCTTCGTGGGCATCGGTGTGTATTGCGCGGTGACTTTCTACGCCGTCGTGATGACCAGTGTTTCCGAGTTCTACATCATGGCTGCAGCGATCGGCTGCGTGCAGGGCGCGACTCAGGCCATGAGCCGTTCGTACTACGGCCGACTGATTCCCGCCGACCGCGCCGGCGAGTTCTTCGGGTTCTACAACATGATGGGCAAGTTCGCCGCCGTGCTGGGCCCATTGCTCATGGGTACGACGGCGCTGCTCACCGGCAACGCGCGGCTGGCGCTGCTTTCGGTGGCGATATTGTTCGCCGGAGGCGCGGTGATGCTCATCATCGCCGCGCGAGCGGCAAACAAAGTCACGCCCGCAGCTGGTTGACTAGAAATTTCAGCCGGCTGAGCTGAGTTGCAAGCGGCGTTGGGCCGTAGCGTAGTCCCACATAAACATTGCGGACTTCAGCCAGCTGTGGCGCCAACTCGGGCCGCGCCTGCGCTACGCGCGCCACATAGTCGTTTGGCCCTTCATACGGCTGCCTCGGTATACCCAGCTTGCCGAGCTTGCGGCACAGCTGCTCATAAACGTGCGCGACGGGATCACGCGAGCGCGGCCGAAACTTCCAGGCGAGATAAGTCGATATCGCCACGAAGAACGCCAGCAATGCCAGCACCATCGCCACGCCGAGATATTCCCAACGGGCGTCTTCGAAGTTGAGTTTTTGCAGCAGCCAGCGCTGCTGGGCTTCGCCGAACTGCACCACCTGATCGTTCCAGAACGTATTGGCGGCGTCCCACGCCAAACGCAGCTTGGAAATGAATGCGTTGTTACGTAGCGCGCGCCCAGGCACAGATTCGGATTCCGAGATGGCGGCGTCCAGGCCACGTTCGATGCGCTCGGGTGCAATCGCTGCCGTCGGGTCGATGCGTTGCCAGCCGCGACCCGGCAACCAGACTTCGGACCACGCGTGCGCATCCGATTGACGCACGATGAAGTAACCGCCGATGGAGTTGTATTCGCCGCCTTGGTAACCGGTCACGATGCGCGCTGGGATGCCGGCGGCGCGCGCCATCACGGTGAAGGCGGACGCATAGTGTTCGCAGAAGCCGCGCTTGGTGTTGAACAGGAAGTCATCGACCGCGTTCCGGTCCAGCGCCGGTGGCTGCAGAGTGTAGTAATACTCATCGCTGCGGAATCGAGTCAGGATCGACTCGATGAAGGCTTCATCGCTGCCGGCCTGCTCGCGCATCCGACGCGCCAGCTCGATCGTGCGCACGTTGCGATTGTGAGGAACGTAAGTGTCCCAGTAACGCAGGTCGCGTCGCAGTTCGGTGGTGGCGATGTATTGCGGCGTCGATTCGAGCTCGAACGAAGTCAGCACCGAGATCTGCGCCTGGCGCGCATACAGTTGAAAGTCGCCGGTGCGGAACGCGCGATCGCGATCCCAGCCCGTCACCATGTCGAGCGGGAAAATCCAGTTGTATTCCTGCGGCTCCAACGAGATCCGATAGCGATACGTGGGACCGGCGCTGACGATCTCCTGCGGCGTGAAGGGTGTGCCCATGCGTCGCCAGGTGCGGCCGTCGAACTGATGCAGCACCGGGCCGCGCCAGTAGCGTTCTCGCGGCGGCGGCGGATCGCCTTCGAACCGCACACGAAATGCGATGGCGCTCGACAGGCTCAATTCGGACACGTCGCCCGGCGTCATTTCGTCGCTCAGGCCAGTCATGGCCCTTTCACGCGCCGGCACGGCCCAGAACTGGCCGGGCAGGCGAGGGAAGAACAGGAACAGCAGCACGGCGAGCGGCAGCGCCTGAAGAAACATTTTCGCCGTCGCGCCCGCGGCTTCGCGCACCGGCATGGTTTCGGTCTGATGGATCCGCATCAGTGTGGTGGTCAGCAGCCACGCGGTGAAAATCATGTACGGGAGCAACAGCAGGCTCTGGTTGTAGAGAAACGCTGCGAACAAGGCGAAGTACGAAAGGAACACCACCACCGTCAGGTCGCGGTTGGAATTCGTTTCCAGCAGCTTCATGCCCGCCATCACCACCAGCAGCGCGGTGCCGGCGTCGATGCCATTGAGCGTTTGATAACTGGCCAGGACGCCGAGCAGCGCGGCGATCGCCATGAACGCACGCGCCCATTTCGGCGGCAGCTGCCAGCGTTTGATCTCGATGACCATGCGCAGTGCCGTCGCGACGCCGGCACTGAGCAGCGTCCAGATCGCGATGTGAGTGACGTGAAGTGCTACCGACAGCACCAGCCCGGCGGTGACCCACGGCAGTCGCTGCCCGAGCGGCGTCAGTTGCTGCAGCCGTTGTTCCAGCGCGAGGGCGGTCATGATTCGAACAACGCCAGCGCGGTCAGGCAGTGCTGCCGGTGAGCAGGCCCGATGTTCGCGGGAATGTCGACGCCTGGAAGTCTCAAAGCGAAGGCGCGGCCGTCCGAATAGGCGTCCTCGATCCAGCGACACAGTTGTGACAGTCGGCTCTCGACGTCCATGCCTTCCAGGCTGTCCCAATCGAAGATGTGAGAGGTGACCGCGGTGCCGGCGTACAGTTTCACTTGCAGCCCCTGTTCGCGCGCATACGCTTTCCATGCGATCCGGCGTGGCGAATCGCCGGGATGAAACGGCCGCATGCCGGCGAAGTCCTCATCGCCTTTCACCGAGTCCTGCGCGCCGCCCGTGTCTGTTTCCACCGGCGGAGGAGTGAGGCCGCGTGCGCTCGGCTTCGGATACACCACGCAGGTGAGGTTCATGTGCAGATGACACCAGGCGCGAAACAATCCGAACGGATGCAGCGTGACGATCTCGAAATGATCCAGCGTCAGCATGCCGCGTCGAGGCGCGGGCAGTTCCACATGCAACATGGATCGGCCGTTGGCGGCGACGAACGCGGGTTGGGTATTGCCATGGTCGTTCGCGAGTGTGATCTCATGGCGCGCCAGCGGTGCGCCATTCTCCAGCGCGATCTGAAACTTGGCCGTGCTGCCCGCGAACACCGGCTCGCAATTTCCGGAGCGAATGAGAATGCCGGAGAGATTGCGATGGCAGTGATGCATCGCTGTGAGGGCCAGCGCGCCGAGCAGGAAGGTGAGGCCGAGCGCGAGATTGTTGGCGTAGTTCATCGCGCCGATGAACATCGCGAGCAGCATCAGCCCGAACGCCACGCCGATGGACGTGGGAATGATATAGATGCGCTTGCCGGCCAATTGCGATGGGGCGGGGTCGACGCCGTGACGTTTGAATGCCCAGCGCCGGGCCGTGCGGCGCAATCTCGGAATGATCGCGAACGCCATGAGTCTGTGCCGACTCAGGGTACCGGAACCGCCTTGAGCACGAAGTCGCCGACCTCCGTGGGCGTCTTGGGTCCGGCGTTATCGCGGGGCTTGAGACGATGGCCGACGACGCCGGCGACCACGGCCTGCACATCCTCCGGCACGACGCCGGGATGGCCATGAATCAATGCCCACGCCTGCGCCGCTCGCAGCAAGCCGATCGAAGCACGCGGCGAGATGCCGGCTTCGAACTGAGCGGACTCGCGCGTGTAACGAACGAGAGCTTGCACGTAGTCGAGCAATGCATCGGACGCGTGCACCTTCGGCACCATCGTCTGCATCAACAATAGTTGTTGTGGCGACAAGGTCGGCGCGAGAGTCGCGAGCAGGTCGCGACGATCCTGGCCGAGCAGCAGCTGGCGTTCCAGCGCCGGATCGGGATAGCCGAGCTCGATGCGCATCAGAAATCGATCGAGCTGAGATTCCGGCAGCGGATAAGTGCCGATCTGATACACCGGATTCTGGGTCGCGATGACGAAGAACGGCGCGGCCATCGGATAGGTCTGCCCGTCGGCGGTGACCTGATGCTCTTCCATTGCTTCCAGCAGCGCGCTCTGCGCCTTGGGCGTGGCGCGATTCACTTCGTCGGCCAGCACCAGCTGCGAGAACACCGGGCCCTTGTGAAACTGGAAGCTGCTGCTGTCGCGGTCGAATACCGACACGCCGATGATGTCGGCGGGCAGCAGGTCGCTGGTGAACTGGATGCGCTGATAGGACAGACCGAGCGACTCGGCGAGTGCATGCGCCAGCGTGGTCTTGCCGACGCCCGGAATGTCTTCGATCAGCAAGTGGCCGCGAGCGAGCAAGCATGCGATACACAATCGCAGCTGATGCTCCTTGCCGAGAATGATGCGATTGAGCTGCGCCGTGGTGGTGGCGATCAGCTCGACCGGGTCGGCTTGCGTGATGAGTGTGGGAACGGCGGAATTCATGGGCTCTCCGGCTGCGGTCGCCGGTCAGTGTCGGCAGTACGGCGGGAAATGCAAGTAGGTAGTTCGCATTCGCGCGAATGCGTATGGCAGATTCGTTGCGCGTCGCTCGACGACGACGAATCAGTGTCGTGACACGGCGTCGGCGATGATCGAGTTACAAGTTGCCGACCAGCTTCTCCTGCTCGTCGAGTTGCGCGATCTCGTGCTTGAACTCGACGATGCGGGCGTTGACCTCGGCGACGATTTCCGCCGGTGCGTTGGCTACGAACTTCTCGTTCCTCAGCTTACCTTCCTCGCGAGCAAGGTTCTGTGCCGCCGCGGCTTTGCGTTTACGCAAGCGTGCGAGCTCAGCCTGTGGATCGGTGATGAGGCCGACCAGCGGCGAGGAGATCGTGCGACGGTCGATCAGTGCCGTGGCCGACGGCGGCAACGTCGCGTCGCTCGGCGCGACCTTCAACTCGGCGAGCTTGCCGACCGAGCGCACCACCGCCATGTTGGCGGACAGCGCGGCCTCGTCGGACGCTTCCGGCGTCTGGAACGTAACAACGATCTCGCGAGCCTGCGGAATATCCAACTGACCGCGAATCTGTCGCGCGCCCAGGATCACAGCCTTGATCGGTGCAATCGCCGCTTCGGCGGCGGCGTCGCGAGGGAACTCGCTGGCGTTCGGATAGCTCTCCAGCATGATGGTCTCGCCCTTGCGGCCT
>JBEVKA010000113.1:0-13236 GCA_040509855.1 Steroidobacter sp. | reverse complement strand
CTGTATCACGTGCAGTGGGTCGACGATCGCGTGCTGGATGTGAATCTCGCGGGCGGCTATCCGCTCATCGCCACCGCCTGGGGCAGCGATTTGAATGTGCCCGCGCAGGCGCCCGAGAGCGATCCGCTACGCCAACGAATCGGTGCGTCCTTGCGTGCGCTCGATCTGTTGATCGTGGACTCGGATGACATCGTGGATACGGCGCGAACGCTGGCTGGCACGGATGTGCCAAGCGCGCTGTTGCCGATCGGCATCGACACACAGTTGTTCCGGCCGGGGCTGATCGCGCCTCGCCGCCAGTGGCGAGAACAATGGAAGATCGAGCCCGACGCCGTTGTTTATTTGTCGGCGCGACAGCTCGGCGCGTTGTATCGACCGGCTGAAATCATTCGCGCGTTCGCCGCGATGCCAACGGCCGCGCGTGACAAGTCCTATCTCATCATTCGAACCTTCGGCCACAGCGTCGGCACTTCCGTTCCGGAATTGCGGAAGCTGGCGGAAGAACTCCGCATCGCTCACCGCCTGCGTTGGGTCGGAAGCATGGCGTATGAAGATCAACCTGGCCTGTACGCCGCCGCCGATCTGATGGTGAATTTCCCCGAGATGGATGCATTCCCGGTCACCATCCTGGAAAGCCTGGCGTGCAGCGTGCCGGTGCTGACGAATCGCCTGAAAGCATACGAGTCGCACGGTGTCGTGCCTTTCCTCAGCTTCACGGCGGAGGATTCCGTGCAGCAGCTCACGGCGACGATGGCCGATGCGTTCACCAACCTGCAAGCTTTACAAGCTCGCGCCGTCAACGGTCGTTCGCACGCGGTTCAGCACTTTGACGAGCGCGTCACCGCCGCCAGCCTGAAACAAATCTACCAGTCGCTGCTCGATCGCCTGCGCTTCGACAAACGCCGCTCCAACACGGCGTAACGCGTCCTCGCAACCACTACACTTCTCGCCGCTCGCGCGACGCTGATTTAGCAACGCCACGCTCCTCGGGCGAGAGATTTCTGACGCGAATGTAACCGATCTGAAATGGACAGAGCGCGGCATGGCAGGCAGCATGCGCGCTCGCCAGTCCGACTTTCGCCAGTCCCACTTTCGTTCGCTCAATGGGGAGCCCGTCGCATGCATTGCTGGCTGTTATTTCATCGAGAGCTGCGTCGCGACGTTCCGGAAGCCGCCGAAGTCATGCGCTTTCAACAGGCCGCGAGCGAAGCAGGCATTCGCCTCGACGTGCTCAATCCGCGCCACTTCGAACTGATCGTCGATTCCGCCGAAGGTTGGTCTGCCGTTTATCAGGGCCGCAAGCTCGCCAAGCCCGATCTAATCATTCCCCGCACCGGCAGCGAGACCACTTACTTCACGCTCGCAGTGCTACGCCACTTCGAGCGACAAGGCATCGCGATGGTGAACGGCTCCAACGCCGTCGAAGCGGTCGCCGATAAATTGCAAACATTACAGATCCTGTCCGGCGCCGGCATTCCGATTCCCAAGACCATCCTGGGCAAGTTCCCGGTCGACGTGAATGTCATCGAGCGCGAGCTGGGTTTCCCGGTGGTCGTGAAAACATTGCGCGGTACGCGCGGCAACGGCGTGCTGTTGTGTGCGAATCGCGTTCAGTTCAACGACCTCGCGAACCTGCTCGATGGCGCACAGTCCGGCTCGGACTTCATCTTCCAGCAATACATCGAGGCGAGCCACGGGCGCGACGTGCGAGTGCTCGTCATCAATGGCCGCGCCGTCGCCGCGATGGAGCGGCGTTCCACCGACGGCAGCTTCAAATCGAACATTTCCCTCGGCGGCGTCGGCACGGCATTCGAGCCACCGCCGGCGATGGCCGAACTCGCGGTTCGAGTCGCCAATGTATTGGGCCTGGATGTGGCCGGCGTCGACATCCTGCTCGATGGCGACGGCTATCGGATCTGCGAAGCCAACTCCTCGCCCGGTTTCCAAGGGTTGGAGAAGGCCTGCCGCATCAGCGTGCCCAACGAGATCTTCAACGCCATGCGCAGCCGTTTGGGATTGCCGCCGAAACCCCGTCGCAGCTCGTGGAAACGACTGCTGGACTCGGTGCGCAACGCCGTTCGACTCGACAGTCGCGTCGAGCCCGCCAGAGAGATCACCTAGAGACCTACTTCGTGCCGTGCGCGCGGCCGGCGAGATTGAGCAGCGGCCACAAGCTGCTGTATTGATCCGTCCATCCTGCGAAGGTGGCGGTCGCCTTGGCGGGATACATCTGCGCATTCTGAAACGGCTGGCGCGTGAGCAATTGCTGATTATTCGTGACCAGCACCCAGATACTGGTGTCGAACATGCCGTCGCTCACGCTGCGCACGACGGTTGCCGATTTGCCGACATGCTCGGCGGCGCGCGCGCACACCGGCCCCAGATCGACGTAGCGATTCGAGATGTGCACGGCCAGCACGCCATCGGGTTTCAGATGTTTGAAATACAACTCGAACGCTTCGTTGGTCAGCAGATGGCTCGGGATCGCGTCGCTGGAAAATGCGTCGATGGCTAGCAGATCGAACTGTTGCGGCGATTGGCGCTCCATCGTCAAGCGCGCGTCGCCGAGCAACACCTGGAGATCCGCGCCGCTGCGACGAGCATTAGGCAGGAAAGAGAAATATTGATCGGCGATGCCAACGACGTCCGGATTGATTTCATACAACCGCACGTAGTCACCCTCGCGAACGTAGCCTGACATCACTCCCACGCCCAGGCCGACGACGCCGAAGCGCACCGGCCCCTGCGCTTGCAACGCCGTCAACGTGCGCCCGACGCCCGAATGCGTCGAGAAATAAGAGGACGGCACGTTGCGATACGCATCGCTCAAGAATTGATAGCCATGGCTGATGCTGCCGTGAACGAGATGTCGCCGCGACAAATCACCTTCGCTGGTGTTGTCGCGCACGGCGAGCACGCCGTAGAAGTTCCTCTGCGTCAGCAGATTGGTGCGCCGGGTTTCGATCTCGGCGCGCATCAGGTGCACGACCAGCGAAATCACACCGACGATCATCGCGATTCTTACCAGCAGCAGCGTGCGTTTCGAACCGCGCCGAAACCATTGCAACAAGACATACAACTCGGCGATCACGATCAGCAACACCGGCATTTCGACATATGTCGCAAACACCATCGGCGCGATCACGCCGACGAAGGCGCCGCCCAGCGCGCCGCCGAGTGAGATCAACAAATAAAACCGCGTCAGATAACGAGGCGCCGGACGGCGCATGACCAGCTCGCCGTGACACGCCAGGCACACGATGAACAAGCTGACCAGGTACGCCGGGATGACGAACTCGATCGGCCAGTTGGCCAGGCTTTGTGTATATAGAAAGCCCATGCCGCCGATCGCCGCCGCCACCAGCAGAACGAATCCGTTGGGTCGATAGAAACGGCGACCGCTGAAGGCCAGGATGAACGTCAGCAGATACAACGCCAGCGGCACCACCCACAGCAACGGAATCGGCGCCACATTGGCGCTCATGTTTGCAGAGACGGTGACCAACAACCCCGACGCCGATGCGGCCAGCACCACCCAGATCAGCATTTGACCCAGGCTCGGCGGCGCTTGCGTCGCCTCGCTCGACGTCGACTCGACAGCTTGCACTCCGTCATGACTGACATACGCGACGCCGATCGACAGCGCGGCGAACAGCACGAACGAGCCGCTCCAGCCCCACGCAAGCGTATGCGCCGTGAACACAGGCTCGAGCACGAACGGAAAGCTCAACAACGCCAGCAACGATCCGGCGTTGGACCATGCGAACAACCAGTACGGCGGCTCACTTCCCAGTCGACGCATGTACCAGACCTGCAGCAGCGGACTGGTGGAGCTGAGCATCAACGCAGGCAAGCCCACGGTGGCGGTGAGCAGCCACAGGATTTGCAGCGTGGGCTCGCCGTCCGCGGTCGGACGCAAAGTGTCCGATGGCAAAATCGGCATCAACGCGCAGCTGGCGATCAGCAACGCGCCGTGAATCAAACGCTGCGTCTTGGGTCGAACGTGAGTCGTCAGCCAGTGCGCATAGCTGTAGCCGCCGAGCACGCACAGTTGGAAGAACACCAGCGCGGCGCTCCACACCGACGACGTGCCGCCGAACCACGGCAGGATGATTTTCGCGATCAGCGGCTGAACCAGGAACAACAGGCACGCGCCGAGAATGACGGTGACAGCGAACAGCGGTGTCATGCAATTATGCCGAGGGCCCGCGCTGGCGACTCGGCGCATTATTGGAACAGTTCATCGCGGCGAAGGATATCGCACCGTCGCGGGAACGTCTGCCCACGCGCGGCCGGTATATACTGCCAGACATCGCGCCACCTTCATCGTCACAACTCACGCCGCCATCATTCACAGAGACGCTGCATGACTCCGACATACAAACGCTCATCACTCCTGAACACGACCACGGCGCTTGCCATCCTGGCCGTATGCGCCGCCTGCTCTCGCGAAACTCCGCCGCCACCGGCCGCCGAGACCGCGAGCACCACCACCACGCCCGCGCCGGGACAACCGGGCGAACCGCTGGAGACGCGGGATCCCAACGGCACCGATTACAATCCTGCCTTCCCGGGCCAGACTCGCATCGGTGGCTTGAAGAGCGACTTCGAGCTCGATGTGTCCGTGGTCGCCAAGGACATCGCCAGCGGCTGGGGCTTCGAGTTCCTGCCCGATCAGCGCATCCTGGTCACCGAGCGCCAGGGCAGCCTGCGCATCGTCGGCAAGGACGGCACGCTGTCCGCTCCTTTGAAGGGCCTGCCGAAGGTGTACTTCGAAGGTCAGGGTGGACTGCTCGACGTCGCGCTCGATCCGCAATTCGCAACCAATCGCACCATCTATTGGAGCTTCGCCGAGCCACGCGACGGCGGCAACGGCACCGCGTTGGCCAAAGGCGTGTTGAGCGCCGATGAATCCAGCGTCGAACAGGTCAAAGTCATTTTCCACCAGATGCCGACCTACAAGGGCAACCTGCACTTTGGCTCGCGCATCGTGTTCACGCCCGACGGCAAATTGTTCCTGTCGCTAGGTGAGCGCTCCGATCCTGAAACGCGCGTGCATTCTCAGGACTTGAACAGCCACTTCGGCAAGGTCGTGCGCCTGAATCTCGATGGCAGCGTGCCGAGCGACAACCCGTTCGTCGGCCGCAACGATGCCAAGCCCGAGATCTGGTCGTATGGCCATCGCAACGTCCAGGCGGCGACGCTGGACGGCGAAGGCAAGCTGTGGACCATCGAGCACGGTCCGCGCGGCGGCGACGAGCTGAATCAACCGCAGGCCGGACGCAACTATGGCTGGCCAGTCATCACCTACGGCATCGAATACGCCGGCCCGAAAATCGGCGACGGCATCACCGCGAAGGAAGGCCTGGAGCAGCCGGTGTACTACTGGGATCCGGTCATCGCTCCGTCGGGCATGATCGTTTACGACGGCGCCATGTTCCCCGAATGGCAGGGAAACATTTTCGTCGGCGGCCTCGCCAGCATGAAGCTGGTGCGCCTGAAGCTGGAGAACGACAAAGTCGTCGGCGAAGAATGGCTGCTGCGCGATCGCGGCCGCATTCGTGACGTGCGGCAGGCGTCGGATGGCTCGATCTATGTGCTGACCGAAGCCGCTGACGGCGCGATCCTGCGTATCGCGCGCAAGAGCTGATAGTTCGCAAACGGCCGGGCTCGCACGAAGCCCGGCCGTTCGTTCGGGGGATCGAAATGAAACGATTGTTGGTAACCAGCGCGGTGGCCACCGCGGCCTGGTTCGTTGTGACCACGCACGCCGAAGACGCCGCTCCGAAGGAATGGATCGATCGCACCACCGGCCATCGCGTGGTGCGCCTCTCATCCGAGCCTGGCACGCGCTCACTTTATTTCCATCAACACAGCGTCACGCCGGACGGGCGATTCGTGATCGCGTCCGGACCGAAGGGCATCGTCTCGATCGAGATCGCGACTCGCGTCAACAAGCTGATTGCGCCCGGTGCCGACAAACCGCTGTTCGTGGGCCGCAAGACCGGCCTGGTCTACTTCGCTACGACGCCGGGCAAAGGCGTCTCGGAACAACAGCAGTCGACCAAAATATTCAGCGTCGCTGCCACCGGTGGCAAACCAAAACAGGTGGCGGAGTTCGCCCGCGGCAAGGTCGAGTCCGTGAACGCGGATGAAACATTGCTACTCGGCACCTACGCCGAACGCGACTACGCATTGGAGCAAGGTCCACGCGACTCGCGCTTCGATGCGAACTACGCCGCGACCGACGCGCAAGGCCGGCCCATGACCTTCGCCGACGCGAAAGAACTCCGGCTCAAGGAGCGCGTGCAGGCGCGCATTCCCATGCACATGTTCACGATCGATCTGCGCACCGGCAAGCAGACCACGATCTTGAGTGCGACCGACTGGCTCAATCACCTGCTGTTCTCGCCCACCGATCAGCAGCAGATCATGTTCTGTCACGAAGGGCCGTGGCACGGTGTGGATCGCATCTGGTCCATGCGCGTCGGCGACACAACGCCCAAGGTCGTGCATCGTCGCGCGATGAACATGGAGATCGCCGGTCACGAATTCTTCGACGTGAATGGCCACACCATCTGGTACGACCTGCAAACGCCGCGCGGTGAAGTCTTCTGGCTCGCTCGCGCCGAACCCGATGGCAGCCAGCGCCAGTGGTTCCACGTCGAGCGCGACCACTGGTCCGTTCACTACAACATGTCGCCCGACGGCAAGTTCTTCGCCGGCGACGGCGGCGACGCCGAGATGGTCGCCAAAGCCAAGGACGGCAAATGGCTGTATCTATTCTGGCCCGAAGTCATGGACGACATCGCCGGCATCTCGGTACCGAATGCCGCCGAACTCGTGCGGCCAGGCAAACTGCGCGCCGAGCGTCTCGTCGACATGAGTGCTCACGATTACAGGATGGAGCCGAATGTGATTTTCACCACCGACAGCAAGTGGGTGATCTTTCGCTCCAACATGCACGGCGCAGCGCATGTGTACATGGCCGAGGTCGCGAAGGCGAAGTAACGCATCGAGTCCGGCCGTCAGTCGGCCGGACCTTTGGGCGCGAACGCCAAACATTCGATCGCGGCAAGTCCCCACTGCGCGGCAGCGTTGGTCGACACCCACGCGGCCTCATCGACGGGATTCAACACGTCGTGGCCGGCGATTCGCTGCGATTCGAAACGCTGACTCGGCGCGAATCCGGCTGCACCCGCATAGAACTCCTGCCACGCTCGACGCGCGATTGCATCGTCTCGCTTCGCGTGCGCGGCGTAAGCCGTCAGTCGCGAGTGACCTTGCCCAAGATTCAACTCTCCCAGCGCCTCGCCCAACTCGGCACGCTGTTGCTCGGCGCTGGAATTGTATAGCTCGCAGTACTGAACCCACGCGCGCTCGAACTCTGGAATCTCGAGCAGCTCGATCAACTCGGCACAAACCTCTGGCAGACCGAACGCGGCACTCAGATGCGAGACGCTGACTTTCGGATCCTTGCTCAAGTCGAATGCACCCGTGCGGAGATTCATGCGAGCGCCGCCTGTGAAAAAGCCTCGTGGCTGCGCACCTATGGTTCGCATGCTCGCCGACAACCTGTCGCGCATGACTGTGGAACGCGTGCGCTCCCACTCCGTCAACCACGCGCCGGCGATCGAACCCCAGTCGGTTCCGAAGCCCAAACGCGCGTAGTCGCCTTCCGCATTCTCTTTCGCCCGATCGCGTGATCCTGGCAGCTTGCGTTCCGGAACAATCGTGCGCAACGCTCGCGCCGCCTCCACTTGTTCGCGCAGTAAGTCGCCGACTCGCTCGTCGGCCGTCAGGAAATAGTAATAGCGACGATTCAATGCGGTGCTGATGCGCAGCTGCTTGGCGCTGCAGCCCCAGTGCATCACGTTGTGCCTCGACCCCAACGGCGCGAAGCGGCCCACGTGATGGACATCGACTTCGCCTGTATGGCGCGTCATGGCCTCGGCGAATCGAAATACATCGGCTCGTCCGCTACGCAGGAAATACAGCCACAGCCAGATGTCCGTCGACAGCTCCGAGTTGTCCCACGCATAACCACCGACGTCGTAACGCCATGTGTGACGATCGGCATCGTAGGTGTGCATCACGTCGCCGTAGTTCCAGAAACCGTACCAGCTGTGTTGCTCGCGCTGTTTCTGATAGAAATCGAACAGCCAATCCAACTGGCCTTCGATGCGCGTCCGTTTGTCGTCGGATCGATCCGGCAAAGAGAACGTACCGCCGAACACACCGGCCTCGTGCAACGTTTGCGGCGTAGCTATCAGAACCGCGGGGGCTCGAACTTCCTCCGCGAGTTGCGTCAATCGCTCGCGACTCGGCGTCGATGGCAACATCCACAAGTGCATTTCACTGGTGCGAGCTACACCCACCGGCGTGCCGAATCCCGGCTCGTAATCCTCGTAAGTGATGTTCAACCCTTCGAGCTGTTCGTCGTAGGTGTCCTGGCCCAGGCCATCGTGATAGAAGCGCAAATCCATCGGCCGCGTGTCGGGCGCCCACAACCACAACGTCACTGTCGCGCGTTCCGTCGTCGCGCCGCGAATGTCGAGTTGCGCCGGATGACTCTGCCAAAAGTTACGAATGCCAAAGGCGACACCGCCCGAAGGTCCGCCGACATAGCCGAGTCCTGCCGCTCGTCCGCCGCGAGACGAATCCAGCCACGCATGCCCCGCGGCCGTGCGTTTGCGAATCTGAAATGAATCCGCGGTGGGCTGGAGCAACGTCCAATCGCCGAACGCCGGAATGAGATCGAGCCCTTTGCGGACGCCTGGCCCAATCTCACCGGCCGCAAGCCCGGCGACCTGCGCCTTGCGCGCATTCTCGCCAGGATTGCGTCTCAACCCAGTGAGACCGCGCACTGCTTCACCAAACAAGCCATCCTTCTCGCCCGCGAAACGGATGTGACGATCATGCAAAGGATCCGTGAGCGGCGCATCGAAGCGCAGCCCGATGCCACGAATGAAATCGCGCGACTCGTCGCCGTCGAACACAAACGTGTGCATCACGCGCACGCTGTCGCCGCCGGCATAGAAATACAGCCGCAGCGTAAACGGCAACCAACGCCGATCGCCGCACTGACCATGACGCCCGGTGATCTTGATGACCGCTCGCAGCGGGCCGCTGTGTTCCAGCTCCGCCTGCTCGACTTCGCCGGTGAATGTTTCTACTTTCACCGAGGTACTGCATGCGCCTGCTTCGGCGTCCTCGACCGCATCCTGCCGAAGCACCGCCAGCCTGCCCGCTTGCAGTATTGGTCGCCCGCCTCGCTGGATCGATTCGATCACGGTGTTACCACTGCGCGGTACGCGACAGACGATGACACCCGTATCCACTTCGATGAATGCGTTGTCCTGCTTCGCCTTGAGTGTCGTGGTCGCTTTGGGTGAGCCGCGGCCGGGCACGACCTCCAACATTTCGCCGTTTGTTTGTACGCCCGCGGCGACGGCGTGCGCAGTCCACTTCAGCGAACCATCGGGCCAGTATGCGATGGGCCAACTCTGCACCGGCAACGTCTGACCTTGCGCATCACGCAATGTGAATTGAGTGCTCGCGCGATGCTTGCCTCGCGCCCAAGGCATTCCCCACGTCGTGCCTGTCGACACTGCTGGCGCGCGCCCGTCCAACCATCGACACCAGGTCCCAGGCGCTTGTTTGTTAGCGACAGTGCTGCTCGTATTGGCGACCGCTTGGGTAGCCAATGCCGAGTCGTTCAACGCCGCCGAAGCGAGTGCGCTGGCGGTGATGAAACGCCGCCGCGTAATTCCTTTAGCCACATATCCCCCGTGGAGCCTTCCGGCTCGCTATGCAGACCGAAATCGGTCACTTTCGACTGAAAATGACTGTCCAGCCCGATAATTTTGCGTTGCAAAGCTTATTAATCGGACAAATCATTGCAAATCCGATCAAAATAGCGCAAATATTATTGCATGTGCGATCGCAGTCGGGCCGGATTACCACCGGTGTCATTGCGTTTCGCACGCCACTGAACGAAGACATCGAGCGGCCGAAGCGCATGCGCATTGGCCAGCCGAAAACATTTGGAACTGGGGGATTCATGAGCAATATCTACGGACGCGGCTGCTCGCGGAATTTGTTTGGCCGGTCGCGAATACTGGCCGCTTCCCTGCTGCTCGCACCGGGCGCGATCGTCACTCAACAGGTGCACGCCGCCGACGCGCAGTCGAACGAACTCGAGGAAGTCATCGTCACCGGCATTCGCGCCGGCCTGCGATCTTCGATGGAAGTGAAGCGCGAAGCGATTCAAGTGGTGGACGCGATCTCCGCCGAGGACATCGGCGATTTCCCAGACAAAAACCTCGGCGAAGCGCTCCAGCGCATCACCGGCGTGCAAATAAGCAGACAAGACGGCGAAGGTCGCGGCGTCAGCATTCGCGGCGCCGAGCCTGGCCTGAATCGCGTCGAGATCAACGGCGTCACCGCGCTGTCGCTCACTGTGGGCGGCGGACGCGACGTCGACTTTCGCGACCTGCCGGTCGAATTCGTTTCGCGCCTGGAAGTATTCAAGTCCTCCACGCCCGAGATGACCGAAGGCGGCGTGGGCGGCACGGTCCGCGTCGTGACGCGTCGTCCGCTCGACAATCCCGAGCCCTATCTGTCGGGCTCGGCGCAGATGGTCTACAGCGATCTGGCGGACGAATACGATCCGAAAGTCGCGCTGATCGGCAGCCGGACCTTCTTGAACAACACGCTCGGCATATTGGTCGCCGGCACCTGGGAAGAACGTCACCTCGATAGTCACAACGCGCGCACCACCGGCTGGCTGCGTCGTGACCGCACGGCCACGGGAGCGAACTCGATTCCCGGCCGTTACACCGACGTCAACGGCGACGGCACCACCGATTACATTTCCGAGATTCCCCGCTACATCATGGACCGGCGCGAGACCAGTCGCCCCACGTTCATGAGCATCGTCGAGTGGCAGGCCACCGACTCGCTGAAGCTGTTCGCCGAGGGCACCTACGCCAAGGCCAAGGAAGAAGTCAGCAGCATGTTCCTGCAGCTCAGCGCCGCCACCGGCCTGATCGACTACGCCAACAGCGTGGTCGGCGCGGACAACACCGTCACGCACCTGGAGGTCTACAGCGGCTCCTTCACCAACCCCGACGGCACGGTCTCGAACTTTCCGCTGGAGTTGGGCTATCGAAATATCGGCGGCACGCTGGAACGAGAGCAATACACCACCGCCATCGGCGCCGACTGGGAGCTCGGGCAGTTCAAGCTCGACGGTCGAATCACCTATGCCTCGGCCGAAGTCCAGAACGACGAGATCAACTCCACGGCGACCATCTTCGGCCTGCAACGTGCCATCGTCGATTACAACAACCCGGAGCGCGCGCCGAACTTCACCTTCCCGGGGCTGGACACCACGACTGGCCAGGCGGTGAACAATCTTGCCGCGGTATTCAATCCTCGTATCAACTCGCAGGAAGAGACCAGCGCTCGATTCAACGTCGACTATCAACCCGAGAGCGCCTGGCTGACGTCGATCAAGACCGGTGTCGACGTGCGCGAGCTGACGATGGACAGCCTGCTGTACCAGCGCACGATTCAGATCACCAGTCGCGCGCCGGCAGCGAATCTGAATACGGGCGCCACCACGACGATCTTCGTGCCGCAGTCCACGATTCAAAACATCGTCAATGGCAGCTCCGGCGTCAACGACGTGCGCTTCTTCGATACCAGCGGCCTCGGCTTCGACAGCGTGCGTTACTGGAACGACAACGGCGACGCCACGTTCGACAGCACGATCGCGGCCAGCGGCCTGGGCAGCATCGATCCATACGCGCGCAATCCCAACGCTCGCACCAACAACAGCTACCAGAACTTCCTCGATACCTGGGAGGTCGAGGAGAAAACGCGCGCGGCTTACGTCCAGGGCTCGTTCAAGTTCGAGGAACTGCCGGTGCCGATCGGCGGCACGCTCGGCGTTCGCTATGTCGATACCGAAACGCTCTCCGCCGGTTTCAATCGCATCGACACGCGCACCGATACGTTCTTCCCGCGAGCGTCACGCGATGGCGGCTACACCAAGTGGCTGCCGTCGTTGAACCTGCGCTTCGACCTGAGCCCCGAACTGGTTGGCCGCATGACCGCCGGCAAAGTGCTCGCGCGACCGAACCCGAGCCAGCTGGCCTTGCGCCGAACGCTCGACGGCGTGGGCCAGACCGGATCGCGCGGCAATCCGGATCTGCAGCCGTTCGAAGCCACGCAATATGACCTCGGCATCGAATGGTATTTCTCCGACGATGGCTTCGCGTCCGCTGCTTACTTCCGCAAGGAGATCTCCTCCTTCATTCAAACGATCGCGTTCAAGGAGGAATTCGACGGCAGTCCCGGCAATGACTCCGGCGACGAGTTCACCGTCAGCATCCCGGTCAATGGCAAGGACAAAGTCACCATCAACGGCATCGAAACCGGCGTGCAATACGCGTTCGACTTCCTGCCGCAGCCCTACAACGGCTTCGGCGCGCTGGCGAACGTGACCTACCAGGAAGCCAGTGGTTACAAGAACCAGAATCCCATCACCAGGGAGATGATGCCGTTCCCCGGCCTGTCGGAGCTCAGTTACAACTGGTCGCTGTATTTCGAGAACGAACGCTTCAGCGCGCGTGCCTCGTATAACTGGCGCGAGAAGTGGCTGGTCACTCCCTTGGGCCGCGGCTCGCTGCCCGAGTACACTGAGGACTTCGGCACGTTGGACGGCTCGTTCAGCGTGAACATCCTGCCGGATGTCACCGTGTTCCTGGAGGCGATCAACCTGCTCAACGACAATCGCATCGAGCACAACAGCCCCGACCGGCGTATCGGCAACGAGACCTACGGCAAGCGATATTTCCTGGGCGTGCGCGCCAAGATGTGAGGAACTGGATGCAGCAGGATCGACGCATTGGCTTCCGGATGCAGCTCAAACCCGGCATGGCGGCGGAATATCGCCGCCGCCATGACGAGATCTGGCCGGAGCTGGCGCAGACGCTGCGCGATGCCGGCATTCACGACTATTCGATCTTTCTCGATCCGACCACGCTGCATCTGTTCGGCGTGTTCCGGCTGCGGGCGGACAACACGCTCGAACAGGTGCCGCAGCTGCCGGTGATGCGTCGCTGGTGGAGCTACATGGCGGACCTGATGGAGACCGAACCCGACCAGCGTCCGCGCGAGTGGGCGCTGGAGCCGATGTTTCATCTGGAATGAAGGAGACTGTTCTCG
>JBEVKA010000112.1:0-6093 GCA_040509855.1 Steroidobacter sp. | reverse complement strand
CCTCCGCGAACTGCCACACCGCGCCGGCGGACAGGCTGATCGCCGTTTCATCGTAGTCCGGCAAATCCGTCGCGATATCGATCTTCTGCTGTTCGGCGCGGGCGCCAAGCTCAATCGTCCAGGGATCGAAGTGTCGTTCCTCGAACGCGAACACGCTCATGGACTCAGTGGTCGAGCTGGGCACGAACGCCTCGTCGCCGATGGCTTCGAAATCGACGTTGACGTATTGAAAGCCCGTCGTGCCTCGCCAGCCGCTGCCGAGTTCGTGGTCAGCGGTGAAGCGCAGTTCATAGGCGTCTTGATTGAATACCGTGCCCGGTTCACCCGGCGCTTCGAATTCGGTGTGCGTGTAATCGTTGTACGCGCCAGTGAGACGCAGCTTGTTGAAAGCACCGCCTTCGAGGTCCAGTTCAGCTTTGCCATCGACACGATCCTGTTTCATGTCGATGAACGCTTCTTCCTCGCCCGGAATGCCGTAGTTGGTTTCGTACGTGCTCCATGACAAACCACCCAGCACGTTCTCGCCAATGTATGAACCGCCAAGCGCGCCGCCGCGCGCTTCGCTGGCGGTGTTGGGAACATGACCACGAACACCATCCGGTTCTTCGCCCGCGTCGATGAGTTGACGACGCAGGAAGTCCGATTGCGCGAAGCCGGGGATTTCCACATCGTCGGTTTCACGATCGAAGAAATCGGCATGGAACGCGAAGTTGCCCGCGCCACCGTCGAGACTGAATGCGCCGGTGCGCTCTTCGCTGGCAGTATCGCCGCGCACTTCGGCGGCGCCCGTCAAAACTTTCTCCGGCACTTCCGTCGGCACGCGCGAGCTGACGACATTCACGAGACCGCCCGACGCGCCGGAACCATAGAGCAGGGCGGCGGGCCCTTTGATGATCTCGATCTGTTGTGACACGACCGATTCGAGCGTCACCGCGTGATCCTGGCTCAGGCTGGAAACGTCCAGCGACGCCAGCCCGTCCTGCAGGACCTGCACGCGATCGCCACCAAGACCGCGAATCACCGGCCGGCTCGCGCTCGGGCCGAAATAAGTCGAACTCACACCCAGCTCGCTCGACAACGTTTCACCGATGCTCGACGCGATCTGCCGTCGCAACTCGTCGCCCGCCACCACGGTGGTGGGTTGGGCAACTTCCAGCGGACTTTCGCGCAGGGCCGTCGAAGTAACGACGACCGTTTCGGGTTTGGATTCCTGGGCCAGAACAGCATGACTGAACAGCATCGCGGCCACGGCGACGCGCAACGAATGAGAAGAACGCATGACGAACCCTTCCTAGATAATCACAGGCTGAATAACTGCAGTGATCTCGTTGCGTCTCGCGCCGCCGATCGGCGCACGAAAGCAACGAGGAGAACCTCGCCGCGTGCGGCGAGGTCATGGCATCGAACTGCGAGTTATCGAGGTGGAGCGCGCGGTTGCGCGCTCAGGTGGGTGCGAATCGCAACCGGGAACAGCGCGACGGGTGCGACATAACCGGTGACGATGATGGTCGTGAGCGGCGAATAGTGATGCTTGGGAGCATCGACCAGTCCGTCGAAGGCGGCACAGTAACCGCAGGCAGGGCCGTGCGTGGACAGCGTCGTCTTGGCGCTGTCGTCATGGCGGTGGACCACATGCGCGATCGAATCCAGCGCGAACGCCAGCACCACGGCGACGAGTGCGACTCGCAGCCAGGCGGCAGGTTTTCGGGCCAGATCGAAAATGGGCATATGCCGGATTACGAACTAGGAAGGGTCGCCGACCCGCAGTCCACTCACGGGGGCGGCCAACTAAGCTAACGGAGGAGCGGGGCATTTGCCAAGCGCCACGCGGCAGATCGGCAATATCAGCTGTTGTTTCCACGCACTGGCGGACGTTTGAAGGCGCCCGGCAACTGGCATGACCCGGCGGGTTGGGCCATAATCGGCGCGTCTTTCCACAAGGCATTGCCCTCCACGCATCGCGAGTGTTCTTG
This sequence comes from Steroidobacter sp., assembly GCA_040509855.1. Classification (GTDB taxonomy): domain Bacteria; phylum Pseudomonadota; class Gammaproteobacteria; order Steroidobacterales; family Steroidobacteraceae; genus Steroidobacter. The sequence continues at coordinate 4,120 of JBEVKA010000112.1, read as the reverse complement.
ACCGACTCTTCCGTGTCCGCCGCCACTCCACGCTCGCCCCATCCCGGCGTCCGCCGGAATCCGCAGTGAAACTCTCCGGCGATCATCTCGCGGCCAACCTGTCGCGACAGCTGGCATCGGCGTATCTCATCTCCGGTGACGAACCGCTGTTGGTGAACGAAGCCGCCGACGCTGTTCGCAGCAAGGCGCGCGCGCAGGGATTCACAGAGCGTGAGTTGCACACCATCGAGCGCGGCTTCGATTGGGACGAGCTGTTGTCGCAGAGTCGGGCGATGTCGTTGTTCGCCGAGCGCAAGATCATCGAGATCCGCATGACCAATCCGACGCCGGGCGAGCAGGGCGCGGATGCGTTGATCGAATTGGTTTCGCAACCTTCGCCCGATGTGCTGGTGCTGGTAATCACCGGCAAGATGGATGCGCGCGTACAAGGTTCGCGCTGGGTCAGTGCGATCGAGAAACATGGCGTGGTGGTGCAGATCTGGCCGCTCGAACTGGCGCGCCTGCCGGCGTGGATCCGCGATCGGCTCGCTAAACAAAATCTCAAGGCGGATGCCGACGCCGCGACGATGCTGGCCGAGCGCGTCGAAGGCAATCTGCTGGCCGCGCATCAGGAAGTGGAAAAGCTGGCGCTGCTGTTGCCGCCGGGACCGGTGAGCGCGGATACGATCATCGAAGCAGTCGCCGACAGCGCGCGTTTCGATGTTTTGCAGCTCGGCGATGCAGCCATGAAGGGCCAGACGGCGCGAGCGTTGCGAGTGTTGGAAGGTTTGCGCGGCGAGGATGTGGAGCCGCCGATCGTCCTGTGGGCGCTCAACAAGGATTTGCAATGGATCGCGCGCTGTCAGTACCTGATGCGACGAGGCCAGAGTGCCGACGGCGCCATGAACGCGTTGTATGTCTGGCGCAATCGCCAGCCGGCGATGAAACATGCGCTGTCACGACTGCGGCCCGCCGTCGTGCGTGAGCTGCTGCTCAGCGCCGAGCGTGCCGATCGCATGATTAAGGGCGTGATCCGCAGCGATCCGTGGCTGGAGCTGGAACGGGTGGTGGCGGGGCTCGCCGGCATTCGGCTGGCCCGCGTCGCCTGAGCATCATGACCACCATCGGGATTTTCGGCGGCACGTTCGATCCGATTCATTTCGGCCATCTGCGCACGGCGTTTGAATTGCTGCAATCGCTGCGGCTCAACGAAGTGCGCTTCATGCCGGCCGGCAATCCGCCGCATCGAGATACGACCATCGCCGACGCCGAGCAGCGTCTGGCCATGGTGAAGGCGGCGACCGAAGGCCAGCAGGGCTTCACCGTCGACGATCGCGAGATCCGGCGCGAAGGATTGTCTTATTCCGTCGATACCATGCGGACGCTGCGAGCGGACTTTCCCGACCACTCGCTGTGCCTGATCGTTGGCATGGACGCGTTCCTGGGCTTGCCGAAATGGCACCAGTGGCGTGAACTGCTGGAGCTGGCGCACCTGGTCGTGGCACATCGTCCCGGCTGGCGTGCGCCGAGCATGGGGCCGCTGGGGGAACTGCTGGTCGATCGCGGCACGGGCCGCATCAACGACCTGCACGAACAGCGCGCCGGTTGTATTTATATTCACGCGGTGACGCAGCTGGAAATCTCGTCCACGGAAGTGCGCAAGCTGATCGCGATGGGACGCGATCCGCGCTATCTGATGCCCGATGCCGTTCGGGAGATCATCGAGAAGACCGGCTGTTACCAATCGCAGCAAGCCAAGAGGTGAGCATGGCCGTCAAGCGAGCGAAAACCACACGACAATCTTCTCCTGCCAAGGCGCCCGCACGCGCCCCGGGCAAGCGAGACAAGGACAACAAGGTCACCAAGCTGAGCACGGCTCGCAAGAAGCTGGCGAGCAAGGGGCCGGCCCCGGCCAAGAAAAAAGCCGCTGCGAAGAGCACGACTCCCGCTGTGGTAAAGCAGGGCGAAGTGGTCCAGGTCGTGGAGAACGCGCTCGATGAGATGAAGGCGGTCAACATCAAGGTGCTGGCGGTGAAGAAGCTCACCGACATCACCGACACCATGATTATCGCCAGCGGCAACTCCGATCGTCACGTGCGCTCGATCGCCGATCGCGTGGTGGAGTTCGCGAAGAAGGCCGGCTTCCGGCCGATGGGCGTGGAAGGCGAGCGCGACGGTGAGTGGGTGCTGGTCGATCTGCAGGACGTGATCGTGCACATCATGTTGCCGAAAGTGCGTGAGTTCTATCGTCTGGAAAGTCTGTGGGACGTGAGCGCCGCGCGTCGCGAAGCGACCGAGCAGAGTGCTTGAGGCGAACGGGTTTCAAAAACCCGTTTGTCCATGACTGAGTCGACGGTGGTTGCGTGCGATTGTTAGTCATCGCCGCGGGCACCAAGCTGCCGGAGTGGGTCGACACCGGGTTCGACGACTACGCCGGCCGCCTCACTCGCGACTACAAGCTCGAACTCAAAGAAATCGCCCTCGGCCAGCGCGCCTCTGGCCCTTCCGCGCAAGCCGTCGCCAAAGAAGGCGAGAAGATGCTCGCCGCTATTCCCACCGGCGCTTACGTCGTCGCCATGCAAGTCGGTGGACGCAATCTGTCCAGCGAACAGCTCGCGCAGTTCCTGCAAGCACGCTCGCAAGAAGGGCGAGATGTGGTGTTTTGTATCGGGGGGCCGGAAGGACTGGCCAGGGAAGTCGATGCCAAAGCCGACTTCAAATGGTCGCTTTCAGCGCTGACGCTGCCACACGCGCTTGCACGCGTCGTACTCGCCGAAGCGCTCTATCGCGCCGTGACCATCATCAAGAATCACCCGTACCACCGGGCCTGATACGGCATCAGACTTTGAGTCGCGCCAACTCGGCCACCGCGGAAGCGACGGTTGGAAAGCGTTCGGCCGGCTCCTTCGCCAACATCCCGTCGATCAAACGTTGGAAGCGGCTCAGCGCCTCCGGCAACACCGGAATCGGATCGTTGCGATGAGCCTGGATGATGCCGATCACCGTGCTGCCTTTATATGGCCGCTGCCCGGTGAGCATCTCGTAGAACATGATGCCGAGACTGTAGATATCGCTGCGTTGGTCGACGGGCGCACCTTCGGCCTGCTCTGGGCTGATGTAGTAAGGCGAGCCGCGAACTTCTCCGGCGCTGGTCTGCGAGCCGCTGTCGAGCGTCTTGGCGAGGCCGAAGTCGATCAGCACGATGCGGCCGTCGGGTCGCATCATCACGTTGGCGGGTTTGAGGTCGCGATGGCACAGCCCGGCGCCGTGAATCACCTGCAGCGCCGCTGCGATCTGCAGGAAGATGTCGACAGTATCTTTCGCCGTCATGAGATTGCGGATCCGCAGCTCCAGGCTGCCGCTGGCGAAGTACTCGGTGACGATGTAGCGGAATTCCTCGCCGTGGCCCCAGTCGTACACGTCGACGATGGCCGGATGTTTGATCCGCATCAGCAGTTCGCGCTCGCGCTCGAAGCGCTCTTCTTCGCCGGCCTCGATGGCCGACAGCGGGCCCGTGCGCAGTACCTTTACCGCGACGTTGTGCCCCAGCTCTTCCGACAGCGCGACGTGCACTTCGGACTTGGGTGAGCGAGCGATGGTCTGCAGGAAACGATAGCCGGCGATCGACGGAAACGTCTTGAGCCGCGTGCTGGTCGATCTGGTTTGATCTTTGGAATCTTGTCTGGGGCGCATCCGTGTGTCCCGCTCAGGCGCTGGTCCTCAACAAACATTCTCCGCACTGCGTCGACGGCGCGCGCCAACTCACAAACGGCTCCAGTTGACTTCGCATCGGTCGCGTCAATGTCGAATTCATCCTAAGTTAATCCCCTCAGCGGATTTCGCTGTCGCCACGCAGGCACATGCGAGTCAACGAGGTTATGATACGTCACTTCCGGCGAGGCGCTGCCATCGATGTCGCCTCGTGGACGATGCTCGGATCGCTCATGGAACAGGCCAGGACCGTTGGCCACCGGATTTGACCGAAGGACAACAGGCCAGGACATCAGGCCAGGATCGAAGGGTATGGCGACAGTCATGGAGTCCAGCTACGCAATTGAGGCTCGCGAGAACCTCGTGCGGTTCAAAGTGTGGGGCGAACTCACCGCGGAATCCTTGATCGAGTTATTAAATCGCGCAGTCC
>JBEVKA010000111.1:0-4576 GCA_040509855.1 Steroidobacter sp. | reverse complement strand
CGTCCGATGCGAGTGTCGCGACGACATGGCGCAACGGCATGGTATGGCTGCGCGCGAGCGACGACGGCACGCAGCGACTGGTCTCGGCGCAGATCCAATCGACGCGGCTGCTGTTACAGCCATTGGATTGGGTGATGATCGTCGTGTACCTCGTGTCCATGATCGGCATGGGGCTGTATTTCTATCTGCGCGAGAAGCGTAATTCGACCTCGGATTTTTTTGTCGGTGGCCGCACCATTCCGTTCTGGGCGGCAGGAGTGAGCCTGTACGCCGCCAACACCAGCTCGATCAGTTATATCGCCATCCCCGCCAAGGCATTCGAAACCAACTGGCAATATCTCACCAACAACCTGGTCGCGGTGCTCGGCCTGATGTTCGTGGCGGTGTGGATCGTGCCGCTGTTGCGCCGTTTGAATCTGATGTCGGTGTTCGCGTATCTGGAATCGCGCTTCCATCCGGCGATCCGCACGCTGGCGAGCGCGCTGTGCATCCTGGTGCAAATCGGCTCGCGCATGAGCGTGATCCTGTTTCTGCCGTCGCTGGCGATCGCCACCATCACCGGCATCGCCGTGCAGTGGAGCATCCTCATCATGGGCGTGTTCACCATGATCTACACCGCGCTCGGCGGCATGAAAGCGGTGGTGTGGACCGACTTCGTGCAGCTGATCGTCAAGATGGGCGGCATCGTGTTCGCCATCGCGTTCATCGCCTTCATGATGAACGGCGGCGTGAGCGAGATGCTCGCCATCGCCGCCGCCGAGGACAAAACCCGGCTGTTCGATTTCAGCTTCGATCTCACCAAGGCGACGGTGTGGGGCTTCGTGTTCCTGGTGCTGTTCGACGTGGTGCTGACGTTTCCCAAGGACCAGGTATTGATGCAGCGAGTGTTGTCGACCGAGTCGGCGAAAGAAGCCGGGCGCTCGGTGTGGACGTTCGCCGCCATCATGATTCCCGGCGGCTTCATGTTCTACATGGTGGGCACGGCGCTGTACGCGTTTTACAAAACACATCCCGAGCGACTCAATCCGCTGCTGCCCATCGACTCGATATTTCCGCTGTTCATCGCCGCCGAGCTGCCGATGGGCGTGCGTGGACTCATCATCGCGGGCATTCTGGCCGCGGCGATGGCAACATTGTCGAGCATCATGAACAGTGTCGCGACCCTCGCCTCGGTGGACTTCTATGAAAAGTGGGTGCGTAACCCCGATCCGAGGACCAGCGTGCGTTTCGCGGAGTGGATGACGGTCGTGACCGGCGTGGCCGGCATGGGGTTGGCGCTGATCCTGTCGCGTTATGACATTCACTCGCTGTTCGACGTTTCCATTGAGCTGGCGGGATTGCTCGGCGGCGGCTTCGCTGGCGCCTACACGCTGGGCATGTTCACGCGTCGGGCGAATTGGCAGGGCGTGGCGATCGGCATCGCGGTCGCCATCGTGCTCACCACGATCGCCTGGTCGATGAATCTGGTGCATCCCTATTTCTATCTGGCGATTTCGATCCTGCTGTGTATCGGCGTGGGCTACGTGGCGAGCCTGTTTTTTCCGGCGCCCAGCCCGCAGTCGCTCGCCGGGCTGACGATTTATGAAGGACGTGCGTCGCGCGCGCCCGAAGTCGGCGAGCCGATGCCGAACGAGTGAGGTCTTGGATACTCAGTTCCTGCGCACGTTTGTTTATGTCGTGGACCATGGCTCCATGGCCGCGGCGGCGCGCTTGCTGAACATTACGCCGGCGGCGGTCGCTCAACAGATTCGAACACTCGAACGACAGATCGGCACGCCTTTGATTGCGCGTGCTGGTCGCACAGTGAGTGTCACCGAGGCGGGGGCTCGCATTCTGGAGCGCGCTCGTGAAATGCTGCGCGCTGCTGAAGATCTGCGCACGATCGCGAATGACGATGGCAGCACAGCGGGTGAGCTTCGCCTGGGGGCCGGCACGACGGCGCTGACCGGTGTGCTGCCCGACATTCTGGTGCGAACCGTCGCGCGCTTTCCGCAAATCAGCGTGTTCATCAAACCGGGCTACTCCGCCGAGTTGTATCGTGCGGTGGAGTCGGGCGAACTCGATGCGGCGGTCGTGCTCGAAGCGCCATTCGTGCTGCCCAAGAGCTGTGGATGGTTGCTGTTGCGAGAGGAGCCGCTGGTCGTGCTCGCTCCGCAAAGCATGGCGGAGCGCGACCCGCACGAGTTGCTCGCGACCCAGCCGCTGATTCGCTATGACCGCAATCAATGGGGCGGCCGTAAAGCGGATGAATATCTGCGCATGGTCGGCATCACGCCGAGAGAGCGCTTCGAGCTGAACGCACTCAATGCCATCGCCGTCATGGTGGATCGTGGCTTGGGCGTGTCGCTGGTGCCCGATTGGGCGCGGCCGTGGCCGGAAGGATTGCAACTGGTACGCATTCCTCTGCCGCATGAGTTCGAACCACGGCGCATCGGTATCGTCTGGTCGCGAGCGTCGATTCGCGCGCGACTGGTGAGCGCATTCATGGAAGAGGCCACCGCCGCGACAAAAGCAATAAAAAGTAACGTTTGAATATAGCGTGCGCGGATTGGTTTCCCTTGCCGTTGGCACAGACTCCCGAGCTACGAGGGCATACACACAACGCAGCCCTCAACGCTGGTCGATACTCGGGGGAGTCCACAAGATGAATCGCATTCCGCTCACGGCAGGCCTCGGCTCGCTGTTGTTCGCCACGCTGTCCGGCGCGCAGGACGTTTCGACGCCACAGCAAGAGCAGATCACGGAGATCATCGTCACCGGCACACGCGTGCCCAAGGCTGTGGACAGGATTCCCGGCGCCATCACCGTCATCGGCGAGGAAGAGCTGGCGCAAACGCAGGCCGTCACCATGGATGCGACCGCCGTGCTTTCTCGCACCGTGCCGGGTTACTCCGAATCGTCACAGGCGATGAGCAACACCGGTGAGAACTTGCGTGGTCGTATCGCCTTGCGTTTGTTCGACGGTGTGCCACAAGGCTCGCCGCTGCGTGAAGGCACTCGCAACGGCACGTTCACCGACATGGGGATTGTCGAGCGCATCGAAGTCATCAATGGCCCGTCTGCGGCGGAAGGCGTCGGCGCGGCGGGCGGCATCATCAATTACATTTCGCGCTCGCCGACAGTCGAGGGAACGGAAGTCGAGCTGACCACGCGCTACAGCAGCCAGTTCGATAACGACGGAGACGATTGGAAAGTCGGCGCGACCGTCACTCACAAGCAAGACAGCTTCGACCTGCTCGCGTCGGCGTCGTTCGTGGATCGCGGCATGACTTACGACGGCAGCGGCCGCGCCATCGGTTTGAACACCAGCGGCTCGGTGTCCGATTCGGAATCCAAGAATCTGTTCCTGAAGGGCGGCTTCAACTTCGGCGCCAACGATTCGCAGCGCCTGCAGTTGAGCATCAGCCGCTTCAGCATCACCGGCAAGGGCAACTACATCCTGGTGGACGGCGATCGCACTACCGGCGTGCCGAATACATCGGTGCGTGGCCGGCCGCTCGGTTCGAAGGCGGAGTTCAACGACTTCGACCAGGAAAATCTCACCTATACGCACAACGAACTTCTCGGCGGCGCGCTGACGCTCAATGCGTATCGCGCCGATCAGCAGATGCGCTTCGTCGCCGAAGACGGCACCGATCGCCAGGATCCGCTGATCGCGCCGCTCGGCACGTTGATCGATCAGTCCGAGATTCACACCGAAAAGAAAGGTCTGCGCACTGGTTGGGCGCGTCCCAATATTTTCTCCGTGGATGGCCTGGAGATGAACGTCGGCATCGACTGGGTCGAAGACGTCGCGGAGCAAAGGTTGGCTTTGACGAATCGCGTCTGGGTGCCGCCGATGGAATACACCAGCCTGGCGCCGTACGCTCAGTTTTCCTATGACATAGGTCCAGTCACTTTGGCCGCCGGCGTGCGTCGCGAAGACGGCGAACTGCAGGTCGACGACTATACGACCACGTGGTTTCGAGACCGCCGCGTCGTGGAAGGCGGAACGCTCAGTTATGAAGAGAACCTGCCGAACTTCGGCGCGGTCTGGCGGGTTGCACCGGGCTGGTCCGTGTTCGCTTCGTACAGCAAAGGTTTCACGCTGCCGAACGTGGGCATTCCGCTGCGTAACGTGCAGTGCTTGAACGACACGCCCGAGGGTACGCAGCCCGATGGTTGCCCGAACGATCCTCGGCAGTCGGTGGAAGGCATCCTCGCGCTCGAACCCATCGTCGTGGACAACACCGAAGTGGGTTTCAACTGGCGCGGCGCGCGCGTCAGTCTCGGCGGCTCGTACTACCAGTCGAACTCGGACTTCGGCGTGTCGCTCGCGGTCGATCCGCTCTCCGAAGATTTCATCATGCTGCGGCGGCCGGTCGAGATCGATGGCTACGAATTCACCAGCGAGTTCAAGCTCACCGACACGCTCAAGGCAACGGCCCTGTATTCGCATACGGAAGGCAAGACGCGCAGCACCGATGTCGGTCCGCTGGATCGCGAGATGGGCATCAACGACATCAGCCCCGACAAGCTCGGCACGTCGTTGACCTGGCAGTTCGCCGATGCAGGCGATGTCACGGTCAGCTCCACT
>JBEVKA010000110.1:0-4993 GCA_040509855.1 Steroidobacter sp. | reverse complement strand
TACGCCCGACACCTGCTGCGTCTCAGGCGCCAATTATTTTCTGGGCGGCCTCATTGACGATCTTGCCGTCGTGCGTGAGCGCGGTCTTCGCGACCACCTCGTCGGTCCAGTCGAGCTTGATGCCGCCGTCCCTGACGAACAGCTCGATCAGGTTGAATTGATTCTTCGCATACAGCTCGCTCGCGTGCTCGCCCAGCATGCTCGGCACATTCAGCGGCCCGAGCACCGTCACCTGGCCGACCTGCACCGTCGTGCCCGGCTGCGTGTATTCGCAGTTGCCGCCGCCTTCAGCCGCGAGATCGACGATCACGCTGCCGGCTTTCATGCCATCGACCTGCGCCTTGCTGATGAGCTTGGGCGAAGGACGGCCGGGGATCGCCGCGGTGGTGATGATGATGTCGGCCTGTTGAATGTGTTTGGTGACCACGGCCGCGATCTTGTCTTTTTCTTCCTGCGTCAACTCACGTGCGTAGCCGCCAGTGCCGCGTGCATCGACACCCGTGTCGACGAACTTCGCGCCGAGCGATTCGGCTTGTTCCTTCGTCTCGGGGCGCACGTCATAACCTTCCGTCATCGCACCGAGACGACGCGCGGTCGCGAGTGCTTGCAAACCAGCGACGCCGAGGCCCATCACCAGCACGCGGGCCGGACGGATCGAACCGACGGCGGTCGTCATCCTCGGCAGAATGCGATCGAGATGGATCGCGCCGAGCAGTGCCGCGTAATAACCCGCCAGCGCGGCCTGACTCGATAACGCGTCCATCGCCTGCGCTCGCGTGATACGCGGCACCAGCTCCATCGCAAACGTCGTGATCTGGCGATCGCGCAGCAGTTTGGTCAGCTCGATTTCCTTGTGCGCATAGATGAAGGAGATGAGGATCGCGCCGGGCTTCAGCGTATTGACGATGGCGGCATCGGGTGGCTGCACACTGACGACGATATCGGCATCGCGCACCAGTGCTGCGATGTCATCCGAGAATTTCACGCTCTTGAAGGCGCTGTCGGGAAGTTTCACCGCCAGGCCGGCGCCGGACTGCATGTGAATTTCCGCGCCGAGCTTGGTGAGCTTGTCCGCTACCGCGGGCACCATGGCCACGCGTGTTTCGTTCGGTCGCGTCTCTTTCAATACCGCAATCTTCACCGGCATGCAGACTGCCCCTCCCCCGACGCTGTGAAATTCAGGTTTTTAGACATTGTGGCTCACCATTGTGGATGCCTTGTTCCCGCTCGGCAACACGCGCATGCTCTCGCGCCTCGACGAGCCAACCGCCACGCGATGCCCGCAGCCGCCCTCAAACGCTTTGCCCTGGGACTCAAATCCGCCCTGGCCTTCGCCTATCCACTGGTCGCTCACTTCGCGGTGGTCCGCAACAGCATGGCATTACTGGTGGCGGCGCTGGCATTGTTGATCGTCTTGCCGCTGCTACCCGCATTGATTCGAGGCAGCGTCGTGGCCTGGATCGCCGCGCTCCCGATTGCCGCTGGCCTGTGGTGGATCTCGCGCTCCACGCACGCGACGCTGCCACTGTATATCGCACCGATCCTGGTTCCAGGATTCATGGCCGGTGTTTTCGGCAGCTCTTTGATGAAAGGGCAGACGCCGGTGATCGAGCAAATGATTCGCATCATGGAGCCCGGCGACCACGGTGGCGTCCCCGAACAAACGGTCTGGGCGTATGCTCGCGCGCTCACCCGAGGCTGGACGATTTTGTTCGTAGCGATCGCGGCCACCAACCTGATCCTGGGGCTGCTGGCCGAGCCCGAAGGCCTGCTGCGGGTGGCCGGCATCACACCGCCCGTGGCCGTGCCCGAAACGGTGTGGTCATTGTTCGCGAACGTGATCGGCTATCTGCTGGTCGCGGCGTTCTTCGTGATTGAGTACGCTTACCGGCGCCAGCGTTTCCCGCGCCAGCCTTATCGCAACTTGCTGGATTTCTTTTGGCGTGTGCTCGCGGCCATGCCACGCCTGGTCAGCAATGCCGCTGGCGCCCACCGCATGAGTGACATGCGCTGAATCACATGAACTCCGCCATTACGTTCACAACCACGATTCGCATCGCTGCGAATCATCCTTCGCTGCCCGGACATTTTCCCGGGCAACCGGTCGTGCCCGGCGTAGTGCTGCTCGATCGTGTGCTCGCGACCGCCGAGAGTTGGCTGGGGCGTTCGCTGCAGCCTTCAGCATTGCCGAACGCGAAGTTCACCGCGCCGCTGCTGCCCGAACAGGATGCGGAGCTGCAATTGAAGTTCGAAGGCGATGAGCTGCGTTTCAGCTTGAGTCGTGCGGGCGCGCCGCTCGCGCAAGGATTGTTTCGTATCTTTGGGGACCGGTCGGCGTGAAGCAGGAATGGATCTCTCGTCCCGAGGCCGGCTCGGCGTTCGGGTACCGGCTCATCAGCACGTTCGCAATGCTGTTTGGCCGCGCGGCCGCACGCCTGGTGCTCTATCCCATCACTGCGTTCTATCTGATCCGCCGAGGGCCGGAGCGGCGCGCCGCGCGCAAATATTTGCAGCTGGCACTCGGTCGCGAACCTTCGCTATGGGACGTCGCCAGACAAATTCATTGTTTCGCCGCCGTCACCCTGGATCGCGTGTTCCTGTTGTCGGAGCGTTTCAAACGTTTCGACATCCAGGTGTTCGGCCTCGACGCCATGCGCCAGCAGTGGGCCAAGAAACAAGGCGTGCTGGTGTTCGGCTCGCACCTGGGCAGCTTCGAAGCGCTGCGCGTGCTGGCGGAATTCCGCCGCGACGTGCAGGTTCGAGTGGTGCTGGACGTGGCGCAGAATCCCACCATCACCACCATCCTCAACACGCTCAATCCTGAGCTGGCGCGTTCCATCATCAATGCCCGGCAGGACGGCGCCGTGACCGCGCTCGCGATCAAGGAGGCGCTGGACCAGACTGCTTTGGTGACATTGCTCGTGGATCGTGCGCGGCCGGGGAATCAGGTCGTGACGGCCAATTTTCTCGGGCGCCCCGCGCCGTTTCCCACCGGCCCGTGGCAGCTCGCGGCCGCGCTCAAGGTGCCCGTGATGCTGTGCTTCGGTTTGTATCGCGGCGGCAATCGTTATGATCTGCACTTCGAGCTGTTCGACCAAGCCGTCCGTTTGGAACGCAGCGACCGCCAGGCGAGTCTCAATGCCATCATCCAACGCTTCGCGGACCGCCTGGCCCACTATGCTCGCAGCGCGCCGTACAATTGGTTCAACTTCTATGACTTCTGGCAAATCGATGCGCCGCCTCCCGATGCTGGCGCTGCTCAGCGCAGCGACCCTTTGCAGCGCGAGTGAGCGGGACGTGGCCGGGCTGGTCGCGCAGCTCGCCAAGCCCGCCCCCGCCACCATCGAATTCACCGAAGTACGCTTCTCGCACCTGGTACGCGAGCCGTTGATCGTCTCGGGCGAGCTGGGGTACTCCGGCCCAACCAGCCTCGACCGCCGCGTCACCACACCTTATCGCGAGCACACATCCATTCGCGGCGAGTCGGTGAAAGTCGAACGCGAGGGCGAGAAACCTCGCAGCTTCGCTTTGAAACATGCGCCGGAATTGCGTGGGCTGCTGGCTGGTTTCTCCGCCATGCTCTCCGGCGACGCCGACGCGCTTCAACGAGCGTTCACCGCGCAAGCCAGCGGTAGTGGCAATGAGTGGGTGTTGAAGCTGAGACCGAAGGACGCCAAGGCACAGCGCCGCCTGGCCAGGATCGAGGTCACGGGCTCGGGCGCCGAGCCGCGCTGCTTCTCGATGGTCGGCGCCGATAACTCTTTCAGCGTGTTGCTGCTGGGCACGGCTGCTAAAGAGCCACTGCCCGACAAAGTGACCGAGAAAACAGTATCCACGCGGTGTGGCCTGGAAGCGCTGTCGCCCGTGATGCCGGCGCCCGGCGCCGGTCGCTGATAGCCGGATCATGAAGCTCACTCGTTCGGCGCTATCGATTCTCGCGCTGTGGATTGCGCTACTCGCCGGGCTCACCTGGTTCGTACAGTGGCAGCTGCAAGTGGGCGCCGACCTGCGTTTGTTTCTTCCCAGTCCGACCACGCCCGAACAACGATTGTTGCTGGAAGAAATCGGCGAGGGCCCGGCGTCGCGCGTGCTGGTGATCGCGTTGTCGGGAGCGTCGCCGGAGGAGTTAGCGGACACATCGCGCGCATTGGTCGAGAGCCTGCACACGAATCCGCACTTTCGTTTGATGACCAATGGTGAATTCTCCCTGGACGCAGTCCCGGAAGAGCTGCTCGCCTACCGATATTTGCTATCGCCAACGCTGGATTCACAGCCGCTCGACGCCAGGTACCTGCACACGGAACTGACCGAGCGCGCACGCGATCTTGCCTCGCCTGCAGGCGCATTTCTCGAACCGTGGCTGCCGAGCGATCCCACGCTCGAACTGTTGAAGGTCCTGCAGCGCTGGCAGCCGATGCAGGAGCCGAATCGTTTGTTCGATGTCTGGTTCGATCGCGAAGGTCATCGCGCATTGTTACTGGCGCAGACCAAGGCCGCGGCGTTCGATCCCGATCAACAACGTGCCGCGCTCGACGAGCTGCAGCGAGCCTTCAAGGAAGTTGCCGGTGACAGCGCCATCGAGTTGGCAGTCAGCGGCGCCGGCAAATTCTCGGTGCTGATGGAACGACGCACTCGAGGCGAGGCGCAAGCATTGGGCGCGGCCGCGACTGTTGGAATGATCGTGCTGCTGCTGATTGCTTATCGCAGTCCCGGCAGCGTGCTCTTGAGCGCCTTGCCACTGGCGAGCGCGGGATTGGCAGGGCTCGCAGCAGTGAGCGCGCTGTTCGGCACGGTTCACGGCATCACGCTCGCATTCGGTTTCACGCTGATCGGCGTCGCCCAGGATTATCCGATTCATTTGCTCAGCCACGCGCACGTCCATCGTTCACCCGTGGCGGTTGCGAAAGAACTGTGGCCCACGCTTGCGACCGGCGTGGCGAGCACGTGCATCGCGTATGTCACGTTCTTATTTTCGGGCGTCATCGGCTTGGCG
>JBEVKA010000109.1:0-3524 GCA_040509855.1 Steroidobacter sp. | reverse complement strand
GGCCGGATCCGTGAACTTCCAGCCGGCTCGATGAGTTCGGCTGGAGGTTACCTGCACCGATCGAGGAAACTCATTACCTTCAGCCGCTTGCATCGAAATCGCCGTGCCTGAATACAAGGACTACTACCAAATCATGGGCGTCGCCCGCGACGTCGGCCAGGACGAACTCAATCGCGTCTATCGGCGACTCGCGCGCAAATTCCACCCGGACGTGAGCAAGGAGGCGAACGCCGAAGCCCGCTTCAAGGAAGTGCAGGAGGCGTACGAGGTCCTGAAGGACCCGCAGAAGCGCGCCGCCTACGACCAGCTGGGCAGCAACTGGCGTCAGGGTCAGGAATTCCGGCCGCCGCCGGACTGGGGCCAGAACTTCGAATTCAGTGGCGGCTCCTTCAACGAGGAAGGCGGCTTCAGCGACTTCTTTTCGTCACTGTTCGGCCAGCGCCCGGGCGGCGGTCGTACGCGCGGCGGTAGTGGCCGGGGTTTCGCAATGGCGGGCGACGACCAAGTCGCGGCGATCGAAATCGATCTGGAAGATTCGTTTCGCGGCGGCACGCAGACCATCGAGCTCAAGGGTCCGCAGATGGGTGAGGACGGACGCGTCACCGTGCAACCGCGCACGCTGAAGATCACCATTCCCGCCGGCATCATCGAAGGTCAGCGCATTCGCCTGGCAGGACAAGGCAGCCCCGGGCATGGCGGCGGTCCGTCGGGCGATCTCTATCTGGAAGTGCGGTTTCGCAAACATCCGCTGTTCCAAGTCGAAGGCCGTGATGTGACATTGACGCTGCCGGTCGCTCCGTGGGAAGCGGCACTCGGTGCAACCGTGGCGACACCGACACTGGCCGGGCCGGTTGACCTGCGCGTTCCAGCGAACGCGAAGTCGGGTCAGCGATTGCGACTGAAAGGTCGCGGCCTGCCGGGCTCGACACCGGGCGATCAGTACGTTGCATTGAAGATCGTGCTGCCGCCTGCAGACTCGCCACAGGCTCGCGAACTATACGAACGTATGCAGCGAGAGTTGCCTTTCGATCCGCGCGCGGAGCTGTAACAGCTAGTGCGTATGAGCGTGGTCGAGTAGGTACGCGACACGGCGCACGATGGAAACATCCATGTGCGTCTTCTCGATGAAATCCACCGCGCCTTCGCGCATGGCCGCGACCGCCGTGCGTACATCCGCGTCTTCACCCAGGAGAATGACCGGCAGCGCGGTGTGATTGGCACGCAATCTCCTGAGCAATTCCAACCCCGACATGCCGGGCAGCGACATGTCCGTAATCAAACAACTGCTGGGAGCGTCGGGAGCGGCGAGATAACTCTCGGCGCTGTCGTAATCCTGGACGTCTGCGTTCAGTTTACTCAACAAGGAACAAAGCAGTCGGCGATCCGTGGCGTCGGCTTCGATCACTGCAACGATGGGGCGGGAGTAGTACGACACGAGATGATTCGAGAAGAAAAAAGAGCGGCCACGGCCGCCAAACAAGGAAAGCCCGAGCCGCAGGGAGGATTGGGGGCGGTGGACTCGCCTGTGGGCCGTGGTCGCATGGTTGGTATCTTGGCCAACCCCCCACTGTGAAAAAGTCGCACTTGTACTTAAGGAGCCGCAGCGCCGCTGAACGCTGCATGCACCATTGATTCAAGTTATTTTGTTTGTTTGCAAACAGCGCTGCACGAGTTGCTCGCAAGCGTTTGTAGTCGCAAAGAAATCATTGTGAATGCGCGAGTGAGCGGCACTGCTTACGCCTGCCCCACTTCCAACACCATGCGCACCAGATGCGCGAGCGATGACGCCTGCATCTTCTCCATGACGCGCGCACGATGGATTTCGACAGTGCGCTGACTCAGTTTCAGATCGCCCGCGATCACCTTGTTCGCTTTGCCGTGCACGACCAGATCGAGCACTTCGCGTTCGCGTGGCGTCAGCGTTTCCAAACGACGACGAATGTCGTTGCGCTCACCGAGCGCCGCGCGATTGCTGAGATCTTTTTCCAACGCCTGGTTGATGCGATCGATCAGGTCCTGATCGCGGAACGGCTTCTGGATGAAGTCGACCGCACCGGCCTGCATCGCTTCCACCGCCATCGGCACGTCGCCGTGACCGGTGATGAAAATGATCGGCAGGATGGAGTGCTTTTCGTTCAACTTCTGCTGCAGCTCCAGTCCCGACATTCCCGGCATGCGGATGTCGAGCACCAGACAGCCGGGCCGATCTTCGCTATAGGTCTCCAGAAATTCCTGGCCGGCGCCGTATGTCTCTACCGCTTGCCCGACGGACCGAAGCAACAGCTTCAGCGCGTCGCGCACCGCAGAGTCATCGTCGACGACGAAGATCGTGGGCCGCGTGTTGTTCACGTTCGTTCTCATCATCATGGCTGACTCCCTGCTGGTGCCGGTACCGCCGGCAGTGTGAAAAAGAATCGAGCTCCGCCGCCGGGATTGGCGCTGCACCACAGCTTGCCGCCGTGAGCACGCACGATGGAGCGACTGATCGACAACCCCAGCCCGGTGCCGCCGGGCTTGGTGGTGAAAAACGGATTGAACAGATCGGCCATCGCCGTGGGATCCACGCCGGTACCACGATCCGCGACCATGAATTCGACATCGCCTTCGCTGTCGACACTGGTTCGCAACAGGATCTCACGACGCACTTCGGGCACGGTGAGCATCGCGTCGATGCTGTTGCGGACCAGGTTCAATATGACTTGTTGTATCTGGACCGCGTCGGCCTGGACCTGCGGCCCCTCGGCCGCCGGCTCGAGCACGATGCGCACGCCGTTGTGACGAGCATCGGTCTGCGCCAGTGTGACCACATCTTCGAGCAAACGATTGGCTTCGATCAGCTCGCGCCGGACCTCGCGATTCTTGACGAAGGTTCGGAGCCGGCGAATCACCTCACCGGCACGCAGCGCTTGAGCGCCGATGTGATTGAGCGCCGCTTCCACCTCTTCCTGTGAGAAATCGTTGGCGGCAATCAATCGCTGGCAGGCCTGCGCATAGGTCGCGATCGCCGTCAGCGGCTGATTGACTTCGTGCGCGATGCCCGCCGCCATTTCACCCATGGTGGAGATGCGTCCGAAGTGCGCGATTCGGTCCTGCATCTGACGCGCTTCGTCCTCGGCGCGGCGTCGATCGGTGATGTCGTGCAGAGTGCCGACCTGGCGCAGCACGCGACCATCCGGCCGTCGTGTTGTTTGTGCAATGTGATGCACGTAGCGAAGCGAACCGTCCGGGTGAATGACTCGATATTCGGTGTCCATGGAGCGGGCCCCGGTTTCCAACTCGTCGCGCGCGCTCTGCCATCGCGCCCGGTCGGCGGGATGGACCATGGGCTCCAGATATTCGTAGACACCTATATAAGGCTCGCCGTAGCGCCGCCCCAGCACTCGATACAAATGTGGCGACCAGTAGTCTTCGAACTTGCCGTCGGCATGCACGACATAGTTGCCGAGGTTGGCGATCTCCTGCGCGATGGTGAGCTGCGCTTCACTGCGGCGGAGCGCCTCCTCCGCATTCCGGCGCACGGTGAT
>JBEVKA010000108.1:0-8236 GCA_040509855.1 Steroidobacter sp. | reverse complement strand
TTTGCCGCTGATCTTGCGTCACATCGCGCTCCCGGCGGAGCGCATCACGATCGTCACCGCGGAAGAGCTCGGTCATGACGAGGCCAACGAGTACGGTGTCAAATTTATCGTCAATCCGCTCACGCAAGAGAATTTCCGCCAGGTACTCGAGCCGCTGCTCACGCGCGGCGATTTTTTATTGAACCTGTCGGTCGATGTTTCCAGCCTGGCGCTGGTCAAGCTGGCGCACGAAAAAGGCGCGCTGTACCTGGATACGTGCATCGAGCCGTGGCCGGGCGGTTACACCGATCCGAATGTGCCGCCGTCGCTGCGCTCGAATTACGCGTTGCGCGAACAAGCGCTGGCACTACGCGATCAACAAAAGGGCGGCCCGACCGCCGTGCTCACGCATGGTGCGAATCCCGGCCTCGTGTCGCACTTCGTGAAGCAAGCGTTGCTGAACGTCGCCGCGGACACGTCGGTGAACGCCGGCGATCCGAAGACGCGCGAGGAGTGGGCGGCGCTCGCGGCCAAGCTCGGTGTGAAAGTCATTCACATCGCCGAGCGCGATACGCAGGTTGCCAGCAAGCCGAAGCAGCTCAACGAATTCGTGAACACCTGGTCGGTGGATGGCTTCGTCAGCGAGGGCCAGCAGCCCGCCGAGCTCGGCTGGGGCACGCACGAAAAAGAACTGCCGCCGCAGGGTCGCCGGCACGACTTCGGTCGCCAGTGCGCGATTTATCTGTTGCAGCCGGGCGCCGGCACGCGCGTGCGCACCTGGACGCCGAAAGCCGGCCCGTTCCACGGCTACCTCATCACGCACGGCGAGGCGATTTCAATTCCCGACTTCCTCACGCAGCGTGAAGGCGAGCGCGTGACGTATCGGCCGACCGTGCACTACGCATATCACCCGTGCAATGACGCGGTGCTGTCGGTGCATGAATTCGCCGGGCGCAACTGGCGGCTGCAGGATCGCAAGCGCATTCTCAATCAGGAAATTCTGTCGGGCGGCATCGACGAGCTCGGCGTGCTGCTCGCCGGTCACAAGAAAAACGCGTACTGGTTCGGCTCGCAGCTGTCCATCGACGAAGCTCGCAGGCTCTGCCCGCACAACACCGCCACCAGCCTGCAGGTGTGTGTCGCCGTGCTGTCGGGCGTGGTGTGGGCGATGGAGAATCCGAATCGCGGCGTGATCGAGCCGGACGAAATGGACTTCCGTCGCAATCTGGAAATCTGCCAACCGTATCTCGGTCCGGTGGCCGGCTCGTACAGCGACTGGAACCCGCTGTTCGATCGCAACCGCCTGTTCGATGAACAGCTCGACCAAAGCGACCCCTGGCAGTTCAAGAATGTGATCGTGTGAAGCGAATATGGGCCACGGAGCGGCCACTATTCCTGCATGACGTTCAAGGTCACGTTCGATCTCGGGGAAGCCGATCTGCGGCACCTCGCGGAAGTCGCTCAGGTGCAGCAGTCCGCCGCTCGCACACAGCCGAAGGATCACCTCGTCGCGGCTGCGCGCGAGGTTTATCTGAAGGGCTCGCAAGCGCATCTCGCCGACTTCGTGAAGGAGCGCTATTCGCGTCTGGGCACCATGCTGGAGATGATGGACGACGCGGAGTGGCAGCTCGGCGATGAAGACATGCAGCGGCTGCTCAACGCACTAGCATGTTTCGGCGCGCCGACCTCGGGCGCGTCCTCGGCGCTGCTCGATCAGGCGATCATGATCGAGCTGGTGAGTCGCGACCTGCATCACGATCTCGAGTCCTACCGTGACTTTTGCAAATTTCGCACGGCGCAGATGGCCAAACGTCATTCGCCGGGTGCCGATCGCGAGCAATGGTTGAGTCAACGACGCGTCACTTTGCAGCAGCGAATGCATACTCGTCGCAAACGCGATCTGGATAACGCGGCCGGACCCGTCAGACGTTTGTTCTCGCTGTTCGGGCTGTAATTCCGCGCGGCTCGCGGTCACTCATAGCGAATATCCATCACGAAGTAAGACTTGGGGCCGCCGGGCAGCTCGACCTTCACTTCGTCGTCCAGTCCCTTGCGCATCAACGCTCGGCCGAGCGGTGCGTCCATGCTTATGTAGCCTTTGGCGGCATCGAACTCATCCGGGCCCACGATGCGGTATTCGTGGGTTTCGCCGCTGTCGTCCTCCAGCGTCACCCATGCCCCGAAAAATACGCGGGATGAATCCGACGGCGGCTGGTTGACGATCACCATGCCATCGAGCCGTTGACGCAAAAAACGGACGCGGCGATCGATCTCGCGCAGTTGACGTTTGCCATAAATGTACTCGGCGTTTTCCGACCGGTCGCCTTGCGCTGCCGCTTCCTGGACCGCCTGTGTCACTTGTGGACGCAAGACGCGCCAGAGGTGATCCAGTTCGTCCTTGAGACGCTGCGCGCCCACGGGAGTAATGAACTTTGAGCCTTTCGGTTGAGGTGGTCGGTAACGGGACATGTGAGCCTGTTTGCCAAGCTTTCGTAAGGCGGTCGCTGATATCGTCAAATGGCCGAAATTCTGTGGAATCCTTCACGGTAGCCCGGCGGGGCGCTCTCTACTCTCTCGTCCCATGAGCATCAAGTACTACACACACTTTCTGCTGCAAGAACGCTCTCCCAAGGGCATGAGCGAATTCCGCGGCGTCGTCGAAGTGAACCGTACGCTGTTGCGTGGCGACCTGAAGGAAGCCGCCTCGGTGCTGGCCAAGAACTTCGAATGCGACACCAAGGATATCAAGGTTCTGCAATGGTCGAGACTGCATTGATTTCGTGTTGATGTTCCTCGTGATCCCCTAGCGGGCTTTACTTCCCTTCAGAAAGTCCGCTTCTCTGCCCCGAGCCGCAAGCTCGGGGTTTTTTTTGCCCACGATTTTTGTGCATGCTGTGGGCATGAGCTTCAAGGATCACTTCTCCGGTCACGCCAACGCGTACGCGCGTTATCGTCCCGACTATCCCACCGAACTGTTCACCTGGCTCGCCACGCTCACGCCTCGTCGCGATGTGGCGCTCGACTGCGCTACGGGCAGCGGCCAGGCGGCCATCGGTCTGGCGAATCACTTCGCGCTGGTCGTCGCGAGCGACGGCAGCGTGTCTCAGCTGCAGAATGCCGAGCGCCATCCGCATGTCGCTTACGTCGGCAATCTCGCCGAGCAGCCGGCTTTGCGAGACGGCACGGTAGATCTCGTCGTGGCCGCGCAAGCTGCGCATTGGTTCGATCACGAACGTTTCTATCCGGAAGTGCAGCGGGTGTTGAAGCGCGATGGCGCGCTGGCGCTGTGGACTTACGGCCTCGCGTTCGTCGAGCCGCGTGTCGATGCGATCGTTCGTCACTTCTACAGCGACGTCGTCGGCTCGTACTGGCCACCCGAACGTCGCTGGGTCGAGTCGGCGTATCGCGATCTGCCGTTTCCTTTGCGGGAAGTCACAGCGCCTTCGTTTCAGCTGAACCTGGAGTGGGATCTCGATAGTTTGATCGGCTACCTCGGGACCTGGTCCGCCGTGCAAAGATACAAACGCACCGTCGGCGAGGATCCCTTGCCTGCTTTGCGAGCTGAGATCGCGCCGTGCTGGCCCTCGCCGATGGAAACGAAGCGTGTCACGTGGCCGCTGCATTTGCGCGTTGGGCGCGCTGGCTAAGAGTTATGATCGGCCCATGAATACAAAGCCGTTGTTGTCTGTCCTGGGTTGCTGCGTCGTCCTCGCCGCTTGCACGACGACGACTGCGCCGTCGAGCGGACGATTTGAGCAACAAACGCCACCGGCGCCCGTCAGGCAGTCGGGTGTCTACACGCAAAATCTCGACACGAGCGTGCGTCCGCAGGACGATTTCTATCGGTTCGTGAACGGCAAGTGGCTCACCAACACTTCCATCCCCGCGGACCGTTCCAATTACGGCGCCTTTGCACTGCTCGAAGACAACGCCGAGAGCGATCTCAAGGCCATCCTCGACGAAGCCGCGGCAGCGAACGCGCCGGCCGGGTCCGACGCGCAGAAAGTTGGCGACCTGTACGCGAGCTTCCTCGACGAGACGGCAATCGAAGCCCGCGGCCTCGCGCCCCTGGCGGAAGAGTTGAAGCGCATCGATCAACTCAAAACCCGCCAGGACATCGCGCGATATATCGGCTACAGCCAGCGCATCTCGGTGCGCCACCCGTTCGCGTATTTCGTGTCGGTCGACCGCAAGAACTCGATCCAGTACACCGGCGTGCTCGCGCAAAGCGGACTCGGCATGCCGGACCGCGATTATTACTTGTCCGCCGACGCGCGCATGAAGAGCATCCGCGAGAAATATCAGGTCTATGTGAAGGACTTGCTCGCCGCGGCGAATACGCCGAAGGCCGACGCCGTCGCCGGCAAGATCTTCGAGATCGAGACCAGGCTGGCCAAGTCACATTGGACCCGCGTGCAAAATCGCGACGCGCAGAAAACATACAACCGCTACCAGGGCGCGGAGCTCAACAAGCTGATGCCCGGCTTCGACTGGCTCGCATTCTTCGCCGGCGCGCAGGTGCCCGCCGATCACGCGCAAGTGCTGGTGATCGCTCAGCCGAGCTATTTCGAAACACTCGCCAAGGTGCTGGCCGAAACGCCAGTCGCCGACTGGCGCGGCTATTTCCGTTTCCGGCTGCTCAACGTCTACGCGCCGGACCTGTCGTCGAAGTTCGTGCAGCTGCACTTCGATTTCAACGAGCGCACCGTCTCCGGCATCGAGGAGTTGAAGCCACGTTGGAAGCGCGGCGTCGACACTGTGGAAGGCACGATCGGCGAGCTGGCTGGCAAGGTCTACGTCGAGCGCCACTTCAGCCCGAACGCCAAAGTCCGCATGGACCAGCTGATCGCGAATTTGAAAGCAGCCTATCGCAGCGGCATCGACTCGCTGGAGTGGATGTCGCCCGCCACCAAACAACGCGCGCACGAGAAGCTCGCGCGCTTCAACACCAAAGTCGGCTATCCGGAGAAATGGCGCGACTGGTCCAAGCTCGAAGTGCGCCGTGACGATCTGGTCGGCAACGAAATGCGCGCGTCCGCGGTGGCGTTCGATCGCAACCTGGCCAAGCTCGGCGGTCCGGTCGATCGCACCGAATGGTCGATGACGCCGCAGACCGTGAACGCGTACTACAGCCCGACCATGAACGAGATCGTGTTCCCGGCCGCGATCCTGCAGCCGCCGTTCTTCAACGTCGCAGCGGACGACGCGATCAACTACGGCGCGATCGGCGCGGTGATCGGCCACGAGATCAGTCACGGCTTCGACGATCAGGGTCGCCGTTACGACGGCACCGGCACGTTGAACGATTGGTGGGCGCCGGAAGACAACGCGGAGTTCACCCGTCGCGCCAAACAACTGGGCGCGCAATACAGCGCGTTGAGCCCGGTGCCAGGCATGAACGTCAACGGCGATCTCACCATGGGAGAGAACATTGCGGACGTCGCCGGTCTCGCGATGGCGTATCGCGCCTGGCAACTGTCGTTGAAGGGCAAGTCGGCGCCGGTGATCGACGGCTACACTGGCGAGCAGCGCTTTTTCATCGGCTGGGCCCAGGGCTGGGCGCGCAAATATCGCGAGGACGAGCTGCGTCGCCGCCTGCTCACCGATCCGCACAGCCCGAGCGAATATCGCACCAACACCGTGGTCGCCAATCTGCCGGAATTCCAGCGCGCCTTCGGCGTCAAGCCCGGCGATCGCATGTATCGCGCGCCTGCCGAACAAGTTCGAATTTGGTAATCCTTGCAAATGCGGGCTTGAACCGCGGCGCCCATTTCCCTATAGACGTGGCCCTATAAACGTCATCGACTTGGCAACTGTCAGCGGAACCCCGACCGCTCTCGGGGGTTTCGCTGAAGCACCGGCGTTCAGTCGTGAATTCGCCCGCCGGTGGTAGAGCCAATGACCATGAATATTACGAAGGGCTTCGCCATGTACTTTCTGCGAATGGGTGTGCTGTTCCTGTTGGGCGCGTTGTTGAGCGGCTGCGGTTACAACCGCTTGCAGCAGCAGGATGAGCAAGTGACGGCCGCCTGGTCGGAAGTGTTGAACCAGTACCAGCGGCGCGCCGACCTGGTGCCGAACCTGGTCAACACCGTCAAAGGCGCGGTCACGGCCGAGAAGGAGATTCTCGACAGTGTCGTCGAAGCGCGCGCGCGGGCGACTTCGATCCAGGCGACGCCAGAGCTCGTCAACAATCCGCAGGCGTTTCAGCAATGGCAGAGCGCGCAAGGCGAGCTGAGCTCGGCGTTGTCGCGCTTGATGGTGGTGGTCGAGCGCTATCCCGAGCTGAAGTCCATCTCCGGTTTCGATGATCTGCGCGCGCAGCTGGAGGGCACGGAGAATCGCATCACGGTGGCGCGCAAGCGTTACATCGACGCGGTGCAGACCTACAACGTCACGGTGCGTTCGTTCCCCACCAATCTCACCGCGAAAGTGTTCGGTCACGACCCGAAACAGAATTTCTCGGTGGAGAACGAGGCGCAGATCTCTCGCCCGCCGAACGTCGACTTCAGCCAGCCATCCGAGCAGCACACGCAGCCACCCGTGGAATCCACGGGCTGACGCACGGCGCGATCATTCAACGTTAGATGAGCATCCACACCGCGGCTCGCGCGAACTCCTGGCTTGGCTGGTTGCTGCTGTTGCTGGCAGCGACGGCCTTCGCGCAAGACGTGCCGGTACCGGCACTGAGTTCGCCCGTCACCGATCTCACGCAGACGCTTTCGTCCGAGCAGCGCGCGTCGCTCGAACGTCGGCTGCGCGAATATGAAGCGCAGAAGGGCACGCAAATCGCCGTGCTCATCGTGCCCACGACCCAGCCGGAGACCATCGAGCAATATTCCATTCGCGTCGCCGATCAATGGAAGATCGGGCGTCAGCGCACGGACGACGGCGTGATCCTGCTGGTGGCCAAGAACGATCGCACGGTCCGCATCGAGGTGGGCACGGGCCTGGAAGGTGCGGTGCCTGACGTGCTCGCCAGTCGCATCGTTTCCCAAGTCATCGTGCCGCGCTTTCGCGAAGGCGATTTTGCCGGCGGCGTCGACGAAGCCATCACTCGCATCATCGCCTTGCTCGAAGGCGAAGCGTTGCCGGAGCCCGAGCGCCGCTCGTCACGCGCACCGGAGGGATTGGGCGGATTGGGCAATGCATTGCCGGTCCTGTTGATGTTTGTATTCGTCGGCAGCGGCATCTTGCGTGGCATGTTGGGCCGAGTCGGCGGCGCATCTGCAACGGCCGGAATCGCCGGTGTGTTGATTTGGCTGCTGACGAGCGTGCTGGCGATTTCCATCGGCGCAGCGGTGCTCGCTTTCGTGTTCTCGCTCATGAGTGGAGGCGGCGGAGGTTTCGGCGGCGGACGCGGCTGGAGCAGCCGTCGTCGCGGCGGCTTTATGGGCGGAGGCTTCGGCGGCGGTGGCGGTTTCGGTGGGGGAGGCGGCGGCTGGAGCGGCGGTGGCGGCGGTTTCAGCGGCGGCGGCGCGTCGGGCCGATGGTGAACGAAATATGAACCTCGCCCGCCTCACTCGACACATTTTCATGCCTCGGCGAAGCCTAAGGCGGGCTTTCGACGAATCCGCGTTGGGAGCGATCGAGAAGGCCATTGCCGAGACCGAACGAACCCACGGCGGCGAAGTTCGCGTGGTGCTCGAAGCCAGCCTGGATCCAGCCGAGCTGTTCAGGGATCTCGCGCCCCGACAGCGCGCTATGGAGGCCTTCGCACAGCTCGGCGTGTGGGACACCGAACTAAACAACGGTGTGCTGATCTATGTGCTGTGGGCCGATCGTGACGTGGAGATCGTGGCCGATCGCGGCTTCAACGGCCGTGTGGGCGCGCAGGAGTGGAGCGACGTCTGTCATCGGATGGAACAGTTGTTCAGCCAGGGCGCGCCGTCGCAGGCCGTGATCGCGGGGATCCAGGCGGCCGGCGCCTTGATCGCCCGGCATTTCCCCGCCGTGGACCGCAACGAGCTGCCGGACCGGCCGGTGGTGTTGTGACTGACTGGTTATGCCTGAGCCGAGGTCGAGGGCCTGAAGGGTGGCCTATCGCCGCCCAGAAATGGTAATAAGTCCTTTATGAATCTGCCGTTCCGTCCCGTATCGCTGGCCATGTCACTGGGTAGGGTAGCCCTGCTGGCCGCCGCGCTGATCGCGTCCGGCTGTCAGGTGATGCGCCCCACCGACACCACTCCGCCGCCCGCGCCCGAGCCGCCGCAGATCAAGGATCCGGTGGCGACTCATCGCTTCCGCTTCGATCCCG
>JBEVKA010000107.1:0-5768 GCA_040509855.1 Steroidobacter sp. | reverse complement strand
ACTCGTTCACCGTCATCGCGCCTTCCATTCCCGGCTACGGCTTTTCGAGCCGGCCTGCGCAGCGAGGCACGAATGTATTCGTGGTCGCCGATCTGTGGGCGAAGCTGATGACGGGCCTGGGTTACTCACGCTTCGGCGTGCAAGGCGGCGATTGGGGATCGTGGATCAGCGCCGCCACCGCGCTCCGACATCCGGAGCGGATCGTCGGCCTGCATCTCAACTATCTCTCGACGCGTTTTCGTCCGGCGATCAGTCCGACCGATCCGCCGCTGAGCGCGACCGAAGAGGAATATCTGGCGCGAGTCGCGAAATGGGCCGACGCCGAAGCCGGCTACATCGCGATACAAGGAACGAAGCCGTTGACCTTGAGCTATGCGCTCACCGACTCGCCGGTGGGACTCGCCGCGTGGCACGTCGAAAAGTTTCGCAGCTGGAGCGACTGTCGCGTCGAGCCGGACGAAGCGCTCACGCTGGATGAAATGATAACGGACATCATGTTGTATTGGCTCACCGGCACGGCGCACTCCGCGATTCGTTTCTACAGCGAATCGCGCGAGCATCCGTTTCATCTCGCAGCTGGACAGCGAATCACTCCTCCTTGTGGCATCGTGCACCTGCCGAGGGAGTTGCCGATGCCACCTCGAAGTTGGGCCGAGCGCGCGTTCAATATCGTGCACTGGTCGAGCTTGCCGCGTGGGGGCCACTTCGCCGCCTGGGAGCAGCCGGAACTGCTGGCGCAGGACATCCGCGAGTTCTTCCGACCGCTTCGCGGTCATGCAAAGTAACCGTTCGCGATCAGATGATCGCGTGTTGGCATGAGTCATAACCGATTCGTAACCGGCGGCTAACTGACCCGGTGACCGCATTCTCCTACGATGTCCTCATGACGGCAGCCCCACGTCATCCACCGGGCTGCCCACTGGCCATCATCAGGGAATCCATAAAATGCGTGCACTACGGAGTTACGGCGAATCGCTGAGCCACACAGCGTTGCTTGCCTTGTTGATCGCGGGTGGCGCTGGCAATGCTCACGCGGAAGGCGATGCAAACGTCGCTGCCGGTGGCATCGAAGGCATCACCGTCACCGCACGACGTCGCGAAGAAGCCGTGCAGGACGTGCCGCTGGCGGTCTCGGTGCTGAATGCCGACGTCATCGAAAAGACCGGTACGTTGAACGTCGGCCGGCTGTCGCAGCTGCAGCCTTCGGTTCAGTACTATTCCAGCAACCCGCGCAATTCCAGCGTAAACATTCGCGGCCTGGGCACGCCATTCGGTCTCACCAATGACGGCATCGAACCGGGTGTCGTCATTTATATCGATCAGGTTTATTACAACCGCAACGCTACCGCGACGTTCGATTTCCTCGATGTCGAGCAAGTCGAGATCCTGCGCGGTCCGCAAGGCACGTTGTATGGTAAGAACACCACCGCCGGCGCGGTGAACGTCACGACGCGTCGGCCCACTTTCACGCCCGAAGCACGCGTCGAAGTGACACGCGGTAATTTCGATTATCTGCAGAGCAAGGCGTCGGTGTCCGGTCCGTTGATCGGCGACAAGCTCGCCGGCCGTTTGAGCGGCTCGTACACCTCGCGCGAAGGCACCATCTATAACACCGTGACCGGCCAGCACATCAACGAGCTGGACAATCGCGGCTTCAAAGGCCAGCTGCTGTGGCAGGCGAGCAGCGATTTCAGCGTGGTGTTCTCCGGCGACTACACCGAGCAGGATCCGATCGGCTACGGCCAGGTCTGGGCCCGAACCGGCTCGACGCAGCGACCGCTCAATCGCCAGTACGACCAGCTCGCCGCCGCTTCCGGCAACTATCGGCCGCCGAGCTTCAATGCATTCGATCGCCTCACCGATCTCGACTCGCCGCTCACTGCCATCCAGCAGTTCGGCGGCGGCTCGGTGCTGGCCGAGTGGAACGTCGGTCCGGGACAATTCACAGACGTGAGCGCCTATCGCACGTGGGATTGGGGTCCGTCGAACGCTCGCGACTTCATCGGCCTGCCGATCACCACCATTTCCGCCAATCCTTCCGAACAGCGTCAATGGTCGCAGGAGCTGCGCTACGCGGCCTCCAGCGGCAAGATCGATTACGTCGCGGGCTTGTTTGGTTTCTATCAAACGGTCGACACCGCCGGCGTGCAGGAGCAAGGGCCGTTCGCGAGCCGCTGGCTATTGAGCGGCGCGAACGCGAACAATCCCGCGATCCTGGATGGCTTGCGCTCGGAAAACGACATCGGGTTGAAGAACACCAGCGCCGCGGCATTCGGCCAGGTCACGTGGCACGTCACGGACGATCTGCGCCTGCAGCCCGGCCTGCGCGTCAACTACGACAAGAAGGAAGGCAAGTACATCGCGACGGTCACGAATTCGACCAACACGCCGCTGACGGCCGCGCAACTCGGCGTGCTCGCGCCGCAGAGCTATCGGCCGGAGTTCGACGACACCAATGTTTCAGGCGACTTCACTGTTTCCTATGACGTCACCGACGACGTGCTCGCCTATGTCACCTACGCACGATCGTTCAAGTCGGGCGGCATCAACCTCTCCGGATTGCCGCTGGATGCCAACAACCAGCCCATCACCGCGGTGGAAACTGTCGATCCCGAGAAGACCAATCATTACGAAGGCGGCTTGAAGACTCAGCTGTTCTCCAACAGCGTGACGCTCAACCTGTCGGCGTTCTGGACCGAGATCCACGACTATCAGGCGACCGTCACCAACAGCCAGGCCAACGTGATTCGCGGCTATCTCGCGAATGCCGACGAAGTGCGCGTGCGCGGCGTGGAGCTCGAAGTGAGCACGCGTCCGACCGAACATTTGAATGTGTACGTGGCCGGCGCTTACAACGACCATGAGTACGTGAAGTTTCCGGACGCGCCGTGCCCGCCGGAGTTGTCGGGTGGCACCGCTTCGAGCGCTGCCAATCCGCCCAGCGCGCCAGGCACGCCCGGCGGCTTCAGCCCACCGGCCTGCGATATTTCTGGCCAATGGCTGCCGGGCATTTCCAAAGTCTCGCTGTCGTACGGTTTGGAATATGACCTGCCGCTGTCCGCGCTCGGCTCGGAAGGTGGCGCATATTTCGCGTTCGACGGCAGCTATCGCTCCAAGTTCTCCTCCAATCCTTCGCGCTCGATCTACACCGACGTCTCCGGCTACGCCCTCGCGAACTTCCGCGCCGGCGCACGCTTCGGCGACGGCTGGAATCTCTACGGCTGGGTCCGCAACGCCTTCGACAAGAACTTCTACGAGTTCCTGTCCACCCAGTCCGGCAGCACCGGCCTGGTGGTCGCGCAACTCGGCGACCCGCGCACTTACGGCTTGACCATCAACAAGTCGTTCTGATCGAGTCGCACGTCCCTCCCCACCCGAAAGTACCGACTATTTAGTCGGTACTCGGGTGTTACTCTCCGCCGCGGGGAGGTGACGTTTATGGAAGATAAGAATCAAGGCGCCAGCCGCAGAAAGCGCGCTTCGCTCATGGATGCCGATGTAATCCGGCCCATCCGTTCCGCGGCCTCATTCGAACACGGCGATGTCATTCGCGGCCGTTTCAAGGTGCTCGCTCTGCTTGGCAAGGGCGGCATGAGCCATGTGTATCTGGCCGAGGACCTGCGCCGCGTCGAGGCCGGCGATCAAGACGCCCGAGTCGCGATCAAAGTGCTGAGTCGGGAGCTGGTGGAACAGGCCGGCGCACCCGCCATCCTCCAGAGCGAAGCGCGCCGCATGCAACGCCTGGCGCATCCAAACATCGTCCAGGTATACGACTTCGACATCCACGATGGCGTGCCTTACCTGGTGATGGAGTATGTCGACGGTACGTTGCTGAGCGAACACCTGGAGACCTCTCGCGCCAACGGCATCCCCATGCGCGCTGCCTTGACCATCATTTCCAGCATGGCCGCCGGCCTGTCGCACGCGCACCAGCAGGGCGTCGTACACCTGGATTTCAAACCCGCCAACGTTTTCATACTGCTGAACGGCGAGGTGAAAATCTTCGACTTCGGTCTGGCGCGCGGGCTGGACGCCGCCGAGGATGCAGGCAGCGTAGTCCTTGGCGGAGCCACACCCGCCTATGCAAGCCCGCAGTTCTTCCGGGGCGTATCCTTCGGCATCGCGGACGATGTTTTCTCGTTCGCCGTCACTGTTTACGAGCTGCTGTCGGGCCGGCATCCCTTCAACCGCAATGCCCAGTGGTATGAAAACAAACTGGTCCCGCCTCGACTGGCGAACATTTCGCGCCGGCAATGGAATGTTCTCAGAGCGGGGCTGGAGTACGACCCCGAGCGCCGTCCCAAATCGGTGAACGACATCGCGGACGCGCTTCTTTCCACGCAGTCCTCCCTCGGCATCGAGCCCTTCATTGCGAAGTTGCGAGGCTGGCTGCAAACGCTGAAGCCCGCTCCTTCCACCATGAGCGTGGAAGCCGAGCCGCGCGCGGGCCGGATGTGGGTGGCAGATCGCCCCATTCACGTGCCCGATGAAGACGACCTGCAATATATCGACTATGCAAAAGCCTTGTTCGGCGTGATCGACCATCCGAAGACCGCGCCGCCGTTGACGATCGCAATCAATGGTCCCTTTGGAATCGGCAAGTCCTCGGTCGCGCAACTCACGCAACACCTGCTCGCGAGCAAGCTGGAAGACCAGGGTGAGAAACGACACGTTACCGCCTGGATGCTGGTCGGACGCTATCGCGGCTCGTCCAGTTTGCGCGCCTCGTTCGTACGGGACTTCGTGCGCGATCTCTACTACGCACAGTCGCTCCGGTTCCGAATGTGCAACCATCTGCCTCACGCATTCATGCTCAAGGACGAAGCGCGCCGGCGGCGGTTGCTGTACGTCGCACTCTTGATTGCCATCGGATCCGCCGCGGCCCTGCTCGCGCACAACCATATAGATGCGCTGGCGAATTTCACCAGCTACCCTTCGGTGATTGGCCTGCTGTCGTCCTCGGTGGCCGCCATGGCGATCTGGATTGGAACCACGCTCGGTTCGCTGAAGTCGCTCGCCGACTACGTGGATCCGGAATACGACACCGCGAACGCGACCCACCACAGCGATGCCTGCAAACAGATCGAGAGAATGATCGAGAAGATCACGCGCGGCGGACGACGCTTCGTGCTGTTCGTGGACGATCTGGAACGCTCCCCGGAACGAACCCTGGAAGTGCTGGACATCCTGGAGAGCCTGTTCAGCATGCCCCGCTGCATCGTGGTCATGCCCACCGACATGGATGTGCTGGCCGAAGCGCTCGAACGACATGCCAATGTCCGCGACGGTCGCAAATACCTGGAGAAGTACGTCCAGCTCCAGTTCGACATGCCTTCGGTCGAGAACTCGCGCCTGCTCGGAGTGTTGACGCGCAGCCAGCTCGATGCGGCTGCAGTGCCGGTCGGCGAGCCGGTGATGGAGCCCGAGCTCGGGAGCGATACGATCGCCGGCGCGCGTGATCGAATCGACGCGCACATCCGCGATGCTGGCGTGACTCAGTTCGTCGTCAACTCCGACCTGATCGTTCCCGGCAATCGCTGGGCCCAGCTCGTCGACGAACGCAAGCAACGCGCATTGACGGACGGCGAGATCTATCAAACAGCCTTACGATACGCAGTATCGCTCGCCGGTCGCGACGTGCGCGCCGCCAAACGCATCAGCAACCACGTGCGGTTGTATGTCTTCGTCCTGTTCCACCGCGGGCTGCTGAGCTCGAAATCGACGTTGACCGCCATGCACGTCGGCCGATGGATCGCACTCAAGGAATT
>JBEVKA010000106.1:0-6400 GCA_040509855.1 Steroidobacter sp. | reverse complement strand
TGCTCGGCCCGACACTGATCGTTCATGGCTCGGAGGAGCAGAAAAAGGCGTACCTGCCCCCGATCCTCGAAGGGCGGACCGTGTGGGCGCAGGGCTACTCGGAGCCGGGCGCGGGTTCGGACCTGGCATCGCTCAAGACTCGCGCCGACGATCACGGCGATCATTTCGTTCTCAACGGTTCCAAGATCTGGACCAGCTACGGCGACAAGGCCGACTGGATTTTCTGCCTGGTGCGCACCAGCTTCGAGGGCAAGAAACAGGAAGGCATCAGCTTCGTGCTGTTCGACATGGAAACGCCGGGCATTTCGACGCGACCGATCCGGTTGATATCAGGCTACTCGCCCTTCACCCAGACCTTTTTCGACAACGTGAAAGTGCCGAAGGAAAACCTGATCGGTGAGCTCAATAAAGGCTGGACCATCGCCAAGTATTTGCTCACCCACGAACGCAACATGATCGGCGGCATGGGCACACAGCGCGTGACGCCGCTGAGTCAGCTGGCGATCAAGAGCATTGGCCTATCGTCGGGGCGTTTGGCGGAGACGGCGTTACGCACCGACATCGCGCGCTTCGAGATGGACGCGCTGGCGTTCGCGCTCACCATGAATCGCGTCACCGACGAAGCCAAGGCGGGCAACGAGACCGGCGCGATGTCCTCGATGCTCAAGTACTACGGCACCGAGTTGAACAAGCGGCGCGCGGAACTGACGATGTCCGTCGCGGGCAGCGAAGGGCTCAAGTTCGGCGACTCGCATAGCGAGGAGCAGCTCGCCGCGATGTGGCTGCGGACCAAGGCCAACTCCATCGAAGGCGGCACCTCCGAAATCCAGCTCAACATCATTGCCAAGAACGTGCTGCGCCTGCCGGGCGCCTGACGGGGAACTCACATGACACTGGTGCTCACCGAAGATCAGTTGATGTTTCGCGACGCTGCGAAACGTTTCGCCGCCGAACGCGCGCCTGTTGCTCAGTTGCGTAAGCTACGCGATGACGAGGACATCGTTGGCTTCAGCCGCGAGCTTTGGAAAGAAATGGCCGACATGGGTTGGGCCGGCGTGCTCGTACCGGAAGAGCATGGCGGCGTCGGCTTTGGGTTCGTCGGTGCGGGCTTGATCGCGACCGAGGTCGGCCGGAACCTGAGTGTGACGCCGCTGCTGTCGAGCTCGGTGCTCGCAGTTACTGCGCTACTGCGCGGCGGCTCTTCAGCGCATAAAGAAACATTGCTGCCGGCGATCGCGAGCGGGGAGCTGCTGGTCGCGTTCGCATCGGATGAGAGTGCTCGCCATGCGCCCTATCACATCGCGACTCGCGCCTCTGGGAAGTACAAGCTGAGCGGCCGCAAGCTGCACGTGCTCGACGGTCACGTCGCCGACCGGCTCATCGTCTCGGCCCGGACGTCCGGAGATATCAGCGCGCGCGATGGCATCACATTGTTTCTGATCGACACCAAGGCGACCGGCGTGCACATCACTCGTTCGACGATGGTCGATAGCCACAACAGCGCAGTCGTCGAGTTGCGCGATGTCGCGGTGACCGATGCAGATATCATCGGGACATTGGACAAAGGTGCGGTCGTTCTCGACGCCGCTCTGGATGCCGGTCGCGCCGTGCTCTCGGCTGAATTGCTCGGTGTCGCGGAAGAAGCATTCGAGCGCACGCTGGCGTACTTGCGTGAGCGCGATCAGTTCGGCGCCAAGATCGGCACCTTCCAGGCGCTCCAACACCGTGCGGCCCACCTGTTTTGTGAGATCGAATTGGTGCGTTCAGTTGTCCTCCGCACCCTACAGGCGCTCGACGCCCAGGAGCCGAACGCGGCCAGTCTCGTATGTTTGTCAAAAGCCAAGGCCAGTGACGTGGCGCGTCTCGCGACCAACGAAGCCGTGCAGATGCATGGAGGCATCGGCATGACGGACGAATTCGACATTGGTTTCTTCATGAAGCGCGCGCGCGCCGCTGCCGAAACTTTCGGTGACCAGTACTACCACACGGATCGCTTCGCACAGCTCGCCGGTTACTAACTGCTGGTTCAGTCGAGCCCAGATTAATTCTGGTAACTCACTTGTAACCCACCTGCCGGAACCTTACGCGCGGGCACTGCATTACGACCGAAGTGCGCTGTGCGTGCCCTGCTTATTGCATGACATTTGGAGCTTGTGATCCGCTACCGACAGGCATGACGGCCATGGAGGTAGGGTAATGAACAAGCGAGCCGACGACTCACCGAACATTATGACAATCGAGCGCGAATACGACCCTGACGCGACCGTGGAAATGCCCCGACCGGCGCAGATCGAAACCGATCTGGATCAGGAAGAGGTGGATCCCGAGCAGACCCTGGTGCGCGAGGACTGGGAGACGACCGTGATCCGTCGCGTCGCTCCTCATCTGGCAGCGGTGCAATCCGCTGTGGCCGAGGACTCCACCGCCGAAGATCGCTTCGGTTGGGAAACCGAAGGTCTGCGTCGCCTGTCGCGTGAAATGGCTCGCGAGCGCGGCGAATAATCGGAGTAATCGATCGATCAGGCCGGCGCCTGATCTTTAGTCCAAGTCACATCGAGCCGCTGACCCACGGTCAGCTCGCTGCCCAGGCCCGAGGCCAGCACCATGTTCTGGCCGAACGTCACACCCCGCAGTCCGCGGTCGAAACGAAACTCCTTCAACGTCCTCAACGGCTCATCGCTGCTGCGCTCACCGGTGATCTGATCCGTCGTCGTGATCGCGCAGCGCGCGCACGGTTTGGCGACTCGCAGCCGTACGTCGTCAACCACGAATTCATGCACGTTGTCTTCGCCGAACGGCGGGAGACCATCGACCACGATGTTGGGACGAAAGCGGTTCATCGGCAGCGGCTGCTGCAGGCGAGTGTTCAGCTCATCGAGCGAGGCTTGTGAGATCAGCAGCCACGGGAACCCGTCGGAGAACTGATTGAACGCTTCGAGGCCTTGAGTCCATTCCTCCGAGCTCGGCCGCGATTTGCGCTGATCGAATCGCACCAGTCGCGCCGGCTTGCCCAGATGTTCGGACAGCCACACCGCAGCTTCATTGCCTGCATCGAACGCCGCGCAGCGATCCTTCCACACCGTTACTTCGACCTGGTATCCAGTCATGTTCAGCGGCACCGCCAGCTCCGCGCCTCGCGGCTTGCGTAACACCAGCTGATCGTTGGTCATCGCAGTCTCGATCTGCGCCAGCAGCGGGCGTTCACGCTGAGTGAGGAACTTGCCTTCCGGCGTCGTCACCATCCATTCGCGATCGTGTTCGAATCCCGTGGGCGTGAGACGCGCGCGAGTGAGCGCGATCCCGCGACAGGATTTCACCGGATAGATGTTCAGCGCTGTGATGTGGGGCATGACAAAAGCATACCCCGTTCAGGCCCGCTTGGGAGGGGACAGAGCGCGGGCCGGTGGTGCATACTCCGCGCCGGCTGGCAATTCAAATGACATCTGGCCCATCCTCACCACAACCTGACCTGATCGCGACAGCCGATGCCTCAGCGCTGCCGCTGGCCAACAAGGCCGCGCGCCTGTTCATCGTGCTGGCTGCGTTCCTGGTCTGTAACGCCATCATCGCCGAGTTCGTCGGCGTGAAGATCTTTGCGCTGGAGCCGACGCTTGGCCTCGCGCCGCTGAACTGGAACCTGTTCGGTCAAAGCGGCTCGCTGTCGTTCACCAGCGGCGTGCTGCTGTGGCCGTTCGTGTTCCTGATGACGGACATCATCAACGAATATTTCGGCCGCCGCGGCGTACGCTTCATTTCCTGGCTGACGGTGGCGCTGATCGTCTATGGCTTCCTGGCCGCGTACCTGGCGATCTCATTGGTGCCGGCGCAGTTTTGGGTGGGCGTCAACAGCGAGCGCGGCGTGCCCGACATGCAAGCGGCGTTCAGCAATATTTTCGGCCAGGGCATGTGGACCATCGCCGGTTCGGTCACCGCGTTCCTGCTCGGGCAGCTGATCGATGTCACCGTGTTCCATCGCATTCGCATGCTCACCGGCGAGCGTTGGATCTGGCTGCGTGCCACCGGTTCGACAGCGGTTTCGCAACTCGTCGACAGCTTCGTGGTGTTGTATATCGCGTTCGTGCTCGGGCCACAGCAGTGGCCTACGTCGCTGTTCCTCGCCGTTGCGAGCGTGAACTACGGTTATAAGCTGTTGATGGCGGTGCTGCTGATTCCGCTCATCTACCTCACGCGCAAGGGTATCAACGCGTATCTAGGTGCGGCAACGGCGCGGCGCCTGGAATTGGCCGCGCGCGAGTCGAATTAGAACAGCATTCTCGCCATCTCTTTGCGCGTGCGCGCCACGATCGGATCGGCATCGCCAATCAGCTCGAATGCCTGCAACAGGGTGCGACGAGCCAGGTCGTCTTTGTAGCTGCGCCGGGTGCGCAACATCTCCAACCAGGTCTGCAACGCTGGTTCGACATCGCCGCCGAGCAACTGATGCACGGCCAGCGCATGTCGCAGATCCAAGTCCGAATCGTTCGATGCCACGCGTTCACGCAGCGAGCGGACGTCTGGATACGCGGCAATCACATCGCTGAAGTTGAGCAGAGCCGCCAGACGTTTGACGGCGGCATGATTCGGTTCGAGCCCTTGCAGACGCGCCAACTCGGCGCGGGCGCCATCCAGATCTCCGTCGAGCGCGCGCAGCTCGGCCAGCTCGGTCAGATAGCTGATGTTTTCTGGTTCGGCGGTCAACGCTGTTTCGATCACGCTCCGCGCCCCGGAAAAGTCACCCGCGGTTTTGAGCGCTTGCGCACGTTCGAGTGGCGCGTCGGACTGCTTGGGCAAATGCTTTTCGAGGATCTCGCGGATCCGCGCTTCCGGCACCACGCCCACGAAGTGATCCACCGAGGTGCGGTCCTTGAACAGCACCACTGTCGGCAGGCTTCGCACGCCCAATTGCTGCGCCAGTTCCTGCTGCTCGTCGGTGTTGACCTTGGCCAGCTTGAAGCGGCCGCCGTATTCGTCCGCCAGCCGATCGAGAATCGGCATGAGCTGTTTGCACGGCCCGCACCACGGTGCCCAGAAGTCGACCAGTACCGGCGTCTTCGCCGAGGCCTCGACCACGTCGGTCATGAAGGTGTCGGCCGTGATGGTGCTCATTACTTGGCTCACGCTGCGCTCCCTCCCGGATCTTGTTGCAATCGATCGCAGCTAGGTGAGGTTCCCACACGCGAATTCAAGTCATTGTTCCGGCCCTGATTGTCGCCATCTGCTTACAGTCTCTGCCGCGCTGCCATCGAATTTTTCTGGCTCTTCGCTGGGCGG
Organism: Steroidobacter sp.; assembly: GCA_040509855.1. Lineage (GTDB taxonomy): Bacteria > Pseudomonadota > Gammaproteobacteria > Steroidobacterales > Steroidobacteraceae > Steroidobacter. The sequence goes on along the minus strand of JBEVKA010000106.1, from coordinate 1,129 downwards.
TGCGGTAAAAATCCGCCCGCTGCGCACCCATCGGCCGCTCGCTCCAAAGAAACAAACCGCCATGCCTTCCGATCCACCGTCCGCCGACCGGCCGATTGCCTCGGCCATCAATCGCAACTATTTCGGAGACGAGGAACAGCTCGTCCATGCGCTCGCGGAGGCGGCGCGCGTCTCGGACTCACAGCGCGAAAAGATTTCGGCGCGAGCCAAAGGCTTCGTCGAAGGCGTGCGCATCCATCAAAGCAAACGCACCGGCCTGGACGCGTTCCTGCGCAAGTACGATTTGTCCTCGCAGGAAGGCGTGATCCTGATGTGTCTGGCGGAAGCGCTGTTGCGCATCCCCGACGACGCGACGGCGGACAAGCTGATCGCCGACAAGATTGCCGGGGGCAACTGGGCTTCGCACTTGAGCGATGCCGAGTCGCTGTTCGTGAACGCGTCCACCTGGGGCTTGATGCTCACCGGCCGCATCGTGCGTCCGAGCGACGTGGACATGCACGATCCTCGCAGCTTCCTCGCGCGCATTGCCGGCCGACTCGGCGAACCCGTGCTGCGTGCGGCGTTCCGTCAGGCCATGCGCATCATGGGTCACCAGTTCGTCATGGGTCGCACCATCGACGAGGCACTGGAGCGATCGATCAGCGCTGAAAGCGAATTGTTCCGTCATTCCTTCGACATGCTGGGTGAGTCGGCGCTGACTAGCCACGACGCGGATCGATACCTCGCCTCCTATCACCAGGCGATCAAGCAAATCTCCTCGCACTCGTCGCGCGGCTCCGTGATCGAAGCGGCGCCGAGCATTTCGGTGAAGCTCTCCGCATTGTTCCCTCGCTATGAGTTCACGCAGCGGCGTCGGGTGCTTGCCGAGCTTGCGCCGCGTCTGCATGGGCTGGCCGTTGCCGCTCGTGACGGCAATATTCCTTTGACCGTCGACGCTGAGGAAGCGGAGCGATTGGAGCTGTCGCTGGAGTTGATCGAGCACGTCGCTCGCTCCAAGGCGCTGCAGGGATGGGAAGGTTTCGGACTGGCGGTGCAGGCATATCAGAAGCGTGCGCCGGAGGTGATTCGCTGGCTCAAAGACCTGGCGCAAACCAGCGGCCGGCGTCTGAACATCCGCCTGGTCAAGGGT
>JBEVKA010000105.1:0-4551 GCA_040509855.1 Steroidobacter sp. | reverse complement strand
CAGATCCCGCCGAACGAAAGCGTCGAATTCGATTTGCACGTGCGCGAGTTGAAGTACGTGTATTCGGAAGAGACGGACAACGCCGCGTACAAAATGTTTCTTAGCTAACGAGTGTCTATCGCCATGGCCGCAGTATCGCGTCTTGGTCGACAAATCGCTGAAGTCACAGCGGTCTTGCGCGACATAGACGCACGCTTTGCGATCATTGGCGGTTTAGCATTGGCGTCCCAACGTGGTGCGCGCTACGCAGGATGTCGATTTGCTGGTCGACGCGGAAAAGGCGGATGAAATTGATACCGCGTTGACCAAGTTCGGGTATCGCTGCCTGCTATTTGTTTGCGCGCGCCTCCACCTGCGCGAGCGCTTCCTTGGTTCGCTTGGTGATGACGGCGTCTTCGCCTTGGGCTTTGGCGAGGATGGGGTAGCTTTGTCGAAGTAGGGGGGCGGCTTCGTCGGCGCGACGTTGGGCGAGCAGGGCGCGGCCGAGGGAGCTGTTGGCGGCGGCGAGGGTGGGGCTGTCGGCGGCGAGGGATTTGGAGGCGATCTGCGAGGCCTGGCGCAATGTTTGTTCGGCGTCGGCGGGGCGGCCTTGTTCGAGCAGCGAGCGGCCGAGGCCGGAGAGGGCGGAGGCGACGAAGGGATGATCGGCGGGCAGGCTTTCCGCATAGATCTCCAGGGCGCCGAGAAAATCCTGTTGGGCTTGCGAAGGATTGCTGGCGTCGAGGTGCAGTAATCCCAGGTTCACCAGATCGTGCCCGACGAACGGATGACGCGCGCCGCGCGCCTGCCGGTTCAACGCGACGACACGCGCCAGCACTTCCTCCGCCTGAACCAGATCGCCACGTCGATGCAGGAAGCGACCGTAGTTGGCGGTGGCGTCCAAAGTGATCGGATGGGCCTCGCCCAGCACCTTGCCGAGAATCTGCAACGACTCGGCGAACAACGGCGCCGCCTCGTCGAGCTTGCCCTGCTGTTGCAACGTGTAAGCCAGGTTCTGCACGTGCATGCCGACGCCGGGATGATCGTTGCCGAGCGCCTGTCGATCGATATCGAGCGCCGTGCGATACAACGTCGCGGCACTCTCGTAATCGCCGCGATACGAACGCAGGCCCGCCAGCTCATTCATCACCGAAGCCGCCGCCGGCGTGCGTTCCTGATGGTGATGTCGATAGATATCGAGGCTGTCGTCGAAATAACGTTCGGCCGCATCGAGCGCGCCGCGCAGCTGTTCGAGCCGGGCATGAGCGAGCAGCGTCGGCGCGATCTCGATCGCATCGGGAGCGAGCAGCTCTTTTTGCAGCGACAGCGCCGCGTCCAGATGCTCCGCGCATGCGTCGAGTTTGCCGCGATCACAGAGAGCGCCGCCGAGATTCGCCTGCGCCAGCGCCACTTCCGGATGACGTGGACCATGAATGCGCAAGCGCGACTGCAAGGCGTCTTCCAGCAACTCGACCGAGCTCTCGTACAGGCCCATGCTGCCGTAGACGCGTCCGATCGTGCCCAGCAACGTCGCGCGAGTTTCCGGCTGCTCATTCAGCCCAAGCCGGATGCGACGCGCGCCGATATCCAGGATCTCGCGTGCGGTCACCTGATTGCCGCGACTCCGCGAGGGATCCGAAAGTTCGAACAGCTCCACCAGGAACGACGAGATCTGTTCGGCGCGAGTCCGCTCTGCCGTGGCGACATCACGCTCCTCGGCAATCCGCTGTGCCTGTATATATGTGATCGCTGAGAACGCCGCCAATGTGACGACCGCAAGTACGGCGGCCGCAACCGACAGCGCATGTCGCTTCACGAACTTGTTGGTGCGATATAACCAGGTATCGCTGGTCGCCAGGACCGGCTGACCCGACAGGTGATGTTCCAGATCTGCCGCGAGTTGTTCGGCTGAAGCGTAGCGCCGCTCTGGATCCTTGCGCATGGCCATGCCGATGATGTTGTCGAGGTCGCCGCGCAGCTGCTTGCGCAATCGCGCCGGAGTGGTGGAGCGGTTGGCAGCGATGCCCGCGAACACCTCTGGCGTGTCATCGCTGAGCTGCGCCACCAGCGCGCTCGGCGCCGGCGCCTCCTGTTCGCAAATGATGCGCTCCATGTCCGTGAGGCTGGTGCCGATCAGCTTGAACGGCCGGCTGCCGCACAACAGTTCATAGAGCAGTACGCCGAGCACATAGATGTCGCTGGCGGTCGTAATCACATCGCCGCGCACCTGCTCGGGGCTGGCATGCGCCGGCGTCATCACGCGGTATTCGAAGTGCGTGACCGCGAGCGTATGCGCCGAGTGCCGCGAGTCGAGCAGCTTGGCGATGCCGAAATCCAGAAGTTTCGGCACGCCGTCGGGCGTAATCAGGATGTTGTTCGGCTTCAGGTCGCGATGAACGATCAGGTTCTGATGCGCGTAGTGGACAGCGCCGCAGATCGTGCGGATCAGTTGCAGCCGATCTTCGATCGACAGCTTGCGGCGATCCCAGTAGGTGTCGATGGGCTCGCCATCGATGTACTCCATCACCAGATAAGGCGTGCCATCTGGCGCGCGGCCGCCGTCGAGCAGACGGGCAATGTTCGAGTGCTGCAAGGTCGCGAGGATCTGCCGCTCCATGCGCAGCCGGCTCTGGATCTGCGGCGAGAACAATCCGCCGCGCACGATCTTGATCGCGACACGCTGCTGATACTCGTCATCGGCACGCTCGGCGAGGTAGACGTCGCCCATGCCGCCTGAACCGAGCTTGCGCACGATGAGATAGCGGCCGAGGCGCTGACCTTCGAGAGATTCCACCAATGGCGGGGCGGAGATGTTCTCACCGGCGGCGACTTCATCCCAGAAACCTTGCTCCTGTGCCGCTTTCTCTCCAACTGCGTCACCGAGCGCGAGCAAGACATGTGACAGTAGCGTTTCATCCGCTCCACAGGCACGACGCACGTATTCGCCGCGGTCTTGCGTGTTGAGACCGCGCGCGTGCGAGACGATCGTCGTGACCTGCTCGGGGATGTTCTTGCTGTTTTCCATCATCGCCATCATGCATCAGCGAGCCATAGCCGTGTAAAATGGTTACGTCTCGAATCGACATACAAATTGGGACTAACCCGGAGGTGAAGTATGGCAACCAAGAAGAAGGCGAGTAAGAAAGCGGGCGTGAAAAAAGCGGCCAAGAAAAAGACCGTGACCAAGAAGAAGGCCAAGGCCGGTTCGAACGTCATTCGCGCTCCTCAGTAGTACCCCACGGAGTGGGACGATGCCGCGCGTTCAGGCGGCATCGTTTGCGACCAACCCCATGCCTTACTCAGCGCTCCGACCGCTGCAACATGACAGCCTCGTTGCGCGAGACCTGAAGTTCCACCTGTATCGCTGGCCCGGGCAAGACCCCGAGCCGTTGGTCCTGCTGCACGGCTGGGGCGACAGCGGCGAGACCTTTCAATTCCTGGTCGATGGTTTCAGCGCCGGTCGCACCTGCATCGCGATCGACATGCGCGGCTTCGGGCGCACGCAGCGGCCCGACGACGGTTACTGGTTTCCCGACTATCTCGCCGACGTCGACGCGCTGCTCGATCAGCTCGCGCCGGACGCGCCCGTCGACCTGATCGGTCACAGCATGGGCGGCAACATCGCCATGCTCTACGCGGGTGCGCGACCGAAGCGCGTGCGTCGGCTCGTGAGCCTGGAGGGATTCGGCATGATGCGCACGACGCCCGACCAGGCGCCGGCTCGCTACGCGCAATGGCTCGACGAAGTGAAGCACGGCAGCGAGTTCAGCGTGTACGAGAGTCTCGATCAGCTGGTCCGCGTGCTGGAGCGGCGTAATCCGCGCACGCCGAAGGATCGACTGGAGTTCATCGCGCGCTCATGGAGTCAGCAGCGCGCTGACGGCAAGTTCGAGCTGCGCGCGGATCCGAAGCACAAGCGGGTGAACCCGGTGCTGTATCAGCGCGATCAAGCAGAAGCGTGCTGGCGCGCGATCGAAGCGCCGTTGCTATTCGTGTTGGGCGAGCAGTCCGAACTCGCGCGGCGCATGGGCGATGTGATGGATGAAGCCCGGCTGCGCCAGCTATTCCGTCAGGGCACGATCGCCACGGTCAAAGATGCAGGGCACATGCTCCATCACGAGCAGCCGGAACGAGTCGCGGCGCTGATCGAGGAATTTCTGGAAGAGTCGCTGTCCGATTGAGCGAACAAAAAAGAAGGCCCTCGTCGTCGCAGCGACCAGGGCCTGTATCGAGTCCCCTCGACCTCGAACAAATCAGTATCAGTTCTTCTTGAGCTCGTCGGCCGCGTCCTCGGCGCCTTCACGAGCTTCATCGACGGCGTCATCCACCTTGTTCGTGGTGGACTCCTTGCCGCCGTTCTTGATCGTGTCGACGGCTTCGTCGACTTCCTCGCCGGCCTGTTCCACCGGGCCCTTCTTCTCGCAGGCCGCCACGCCCACGCTCAACGTCGCGGCAAGCATCGCCGACCACAACAGCTTGGCATTCAACTTCATAATGTTTCCTCCGCGGCCACTGCCGCCCCTTAGCTTCGATAACAACACATAAATAACGACTGGAATTCGAGCGGCGCGT
>JBEVKA010000104.1:0-5817 GCA_040509855.1 Steroidobacter sp. | reverse complement strand
GATCGCGGCCGAGCAGCACCAGGCTGTCGATGCTCTCCGTCAGGTAATAGGCAGCGGCGATGCCGCGCAGCTTGTCGCCTTCATAAATGAACTGCAGTTCCTCGGAGAACTGCTCATCGCCGATGGCCTGCATCTGATTGGTCGAAGTCGCGGACGGCGGGAAGCCACCGTTGACCGTGTCCGATACGTCGAAGTCCTGCACCAGCTGATCGTCGAACTCGCGATAGTTGGTGAGTGACTTGAACGACACCGAGTCCGTTGCCTGCACGCTGAGCGTGGCGGTGGCCGACCAGGTCTCGCTCTCGAACGAAGGACGGAAGTCACCGCCGACGTTGCGCGAGTTGGGCAGAACATTCGGCAAGCCCAAGGCACGCAAGCTGGGCTGCGGCGGCACAGGAAACATCGGCGCGATGAAATGTACCGACTTGCTGTGATCGTCTTCCTTGGCGTATTCGCCGCTCAACAACAGATCCACGTCCTCGCTGAACTTGAACTGCAGGTGACCGCGCGTGGCGATGACGTTCAGATCATCGATCTCCTTGCCGGTGCCGGTGTGAATGCCGTAACCGTCATGGTGCTGATAGTGAACGGCAACGCGGCCGAGCGTGGATTCGCTCAGTGGACCGCTGAGCGCCGAATCGAGCCCGTAGCTCAGGTCGCTGCCGCCGACCGACACATTGGTGTAGCCGGTGAAGTTCTGCGTCGGCTTGGCGGTAATGAGGTTGATGGAGCCGCCGGTGGCGTTGCGTCCGTACAATGTTCCCTGCGGACCGCGCAGCGCCTCGACACGTTCGAGGTCGAACAGCGAAGCGAACTGCGCGGAAGCCTGCGCAACCACTGCGCCGTCGACGTGTAGCGCCACCGAAGGATCGATGCCGGCGAACGAGCTGTTCAAGCCGACGCCACGAATGAACAGCTTGGCGAAGCTGAAGTCGTTGCCGAATGTTACGCCCGGCACGCGCGTCTGCAGATCCTCGATGCTCTTGATGTTGGCGCGGAGCAGATCGTCTCCGGTGACCGCCGTGACAGCGACACTCACGTCCTGGAGCGACTGTTCGCGCTTGGTCGCAGTGACGATCACCTCTTCCAGCTCGGCGGCCGCCACGGTCAGCGGCGACGCGACGCTCAACACCACGGCAACGACTCGGCAACGTTTGAATGACAACACCGCAGCCCCCTGTCCTGTGTGATCTTGTTTATATCGGCGCCTCGTGTCGGCAGGTCGCCATCATCGGCGAAGCATGGTCATGGAAAGTATGAGGTGGAGCGCGCGCCACGAACCAATGCCGTTCGTGCCGCAAGCGATACGGAATACTGATAGCGTTAGGTGCCCCGCACTGGCGCAGCCAACATCGATCCTCGCAGTAACCAGATAGCGAATGCTCCCAGCGCTGCGCCCAGCGCCATGATGGTGGCTACACCGGGGCGACTGGTGCCGATCCCCATCAGCCAGCCGCCCAGCGCCGGACCCAACATGCCGCCGAATCGTCCCAATCCGATCGCGAGCCCGGTGCCCGTGGCGCGTACGTGGGTGGGGAACACGCGCACGAAGGTCGCGTACAAAGCGACGGCGGACGCGAACAGGAAAAATCCCAGCACGAACGCGACGATCTTGAGCGCCATCAGGTCGGGCTCGGTGCGGCCGAACACAGCCAGCGCCAATGCCGTCGCCAGCATCGCGCCACTCGCGAGTGCCTTCAGTCCGAAATGTCGCGCGAGATATCCGAGCAGCGTGCCGCCGATGATGCCGCCCAAGTTGGTCCAAACCGATACTTGCGCACCGACGCTGGGTGAGAACCCGAGCGCAGCGACGATCGAGGGAATCCAACCCAGCGCGTAGTAACAAGTCAGCATGTAGAGGAAATACGCGGCGCAGATCAGCGCGGTGCGTGCGATCAAGTCGTTGTCGAACGCCTTCCAGATACTCATCTGCTCCGCCTGGGCGCGCACCGGCAGTTCAGCAATCGTCGGACGTCGCATGCGACGTAGAATCACGTTGATGTTGTCCAGCGCGCCGCTCGGTCGCCGCATCACCAGGAATTCGAGCGATTCCGGCAGGCGCCACCACACTGCCAGCGAAATGACCGCCGAGGCCACGCCGCCGAAAACAAATATCGAACGCCAGTCGAAGTGACCGAGCAGCCAGGCCGAAGCCATGCCACCGAGCACGCCGCCGAGCGGATAGCCGATCGCCATCAGTCCGACGCAGAAATCACGGCGCGTATCGTTGGCATATTCGGCCACCATCGCATTGATCGATGCCAGCATGCCGCCGATGCCGAGCCCGGTAATCACACGCCACACCGCGAGCATCACGACGCTATCGGCGGTCGCCGACAGCAACATGCCGAGCGTCATCAACACCAGGCACAGTAAAATCGTCGGCCGTCGCCCCCGCGTATCCGCGAGCGGCGCGATCAACAGCGAGCCGATGGTCATTCCCACCAGCCCAGTGGAAATCACCACGCCGAGCGCGCCCGGTCCCAATCCCCATTCGCGCGTGATGCCGGGGCCGGCGAACGTGATGGCGAGAATGTCGAAACCGTCGAGCGCATTGAGCGCGACGCAGACAGCGACCGCGACTTTTTGAAACGCCGTCATCGGCTCCTGGCGCAGCTGCACGCTCGGATCGAGGTGAGTCATTGCATCAGCCATCCCTGTATCATCTATCTTGGTCGACGTGCAGGAGGAAGCGCGCCTGTCGATGCGCGATACGCCACAGCCCGTCCGAGCATAGCCGCAATGTATCTTCGAATTCACCCACGACCTGCCGTGACTGTGCGCGCCGCCCGAACGGCCCGGGCGCATCGTCCGGCACAGCCGTCCACAGCAACACGTTGCTGACGGCGTGAGCCTCATCCGGTGCGCGCAGGTCGACGATACTTCCGGCGACGAGATGCTTCGTCATATGTCCGGGCGGACGAGCGCGATAGGACTCGATCAGCGCTTCCACGCCGCGAAGCGGCTCTTTGCCCGGACGCACCACCACCGCGTCACGCGTGAACAAAGATGCGAATCCGTCGAGATCGTTCGCGTCCAGCTTCATCGCTGCACGTCTCACGACGTCCCGACAGGCGGACTCGGCGATGTGACGTTCGAGCAGCGCCATCGGCCGTTGCCCGGCTTTGCCGTTCAGCCATTCCGTCAAAGCCGTGGTCACGGCTTCGGGTTGTTCCATCGTGCTCATGTGACCGCAATCCTCGATGATGCGCAAACGGGCGCCGCGAATGATCGCGGCCATTTGCAGGTGTTGCGACAAAGGACTCCAGCTGTCCTGGCGCCCACACATCACCAGTGTGGGACAGTCGATGGCGAGCAATTGATGACTCGCGTCCGGGCGCGCCAGCAGCGCGCGAATCTGTGATGCGAAAATGTCCGGTGTCTTGCGCTCGATCATTTCAACGATCGACTTGAAGACAGGCGTGTCGATGCGCGAGGGATGCACCATGCCTCGCGCCCATTGACGTCCCATCGCGGCCATGCCGAGTTTGCGGGCACTGTCCAATAGCGACAGACGTGACGCCTGCTCCGCATCGCCTTGAATACCGTTGGCGAGCGGCAGCCATCCGGTATCGATCAGCGCGAGTCTCAGGACGCGATGTGGCGCGAGTCGAAATATTTCGAGCGCGACGCGTCCGCCCATCGAATGACCGACCAACGCGAACTGCTCCGCCGGCGCGTCTCGCAGCACCGCCTGCGCCATTTCGGTCAACGAGTCCAGCGAGCCGTGGTCGGGAATCCAGACGCGGGCGTACATCGACAGTACGCGCCGCTGCTCGGACCAAACAAATTCGTCACATAGCAAGCCAGGAACCATCACTACGGTGGTGGTCATGACAGCATCACCACGCGCGGATCGTCGCTGGATGAATACAACAACTCGACGACCGCGCCGCGTGACTGCAGTACCGCGCGTTGATTGATCGAGCCTTTGTCGGTGATCTCGCCCGCCGCGACGGATGGCGGCTGTTCCAGAATCACCGCTCGCACGATGCGCTGAGAGCTGCCACTGGCTCGTGACGCCAGCTGTTCGAGCAACTGGCGCAGCCAGTCCCGGACTTTTTCATCAGTCGCGATCTGCCGATACTCAGCCTGATGCGGACAGAGCTGACGCGCGCTGGCGCTGAGAAACACCAGCATGCCGAGCTGATCGCGATCGTGACCGGCCAGCACGATGTCGTGCAAATACGGCATGCCCGCGGCGAGCACTGCTGCGCGCAGCGCGCCGACGTTGACCCAAGTGCCGCTGGAAAGTTTGAAGTCCTCGGCGATGCGGCCGTTGAAGCGCAGTCCTTGCTCGGGTCGAGCAGGCTCGATGAATGTGGCCGCGTCGCCGCTGCAAAAATAACCTTCATCATCGAAGGCCTCGCGAGTGAGATCGGGTTGACGCCAGTAGCCGGGCGTGATGCTCGGGCCGCGATAACGAACTTCGAGCTTGTCCGCGACCGGGGCCAATTTCACTTCGACACCCGGCGCTGGCAGGCCAATCACACCGGCCTGCCACGTCGGCAAGTGCGCGGAGATTGCGAACGGCGCGGTCTCCGTCATGCCCAACCCCATGGTCATCGGCACTTTGCGGCCGCTCACTTGCAGCGACATTTCCTCCACCGCGTCCTGCACCGGCTTGGGCAGCGCTGCGCCAACAGGAAATATCAATCGCATGCGGCTGAAGAAACGTTCTCTCAACGCAGCGTCGCGACGCATCTCCTCGACCAGCACCTCCAGTCCTTTGGGCACGGTGTAGTACACGGTCGACGCGATCTCCCGCAGGTTGGCCACCGTTTGTGACATTCCGGACTCGGTGGGTTTTCCCGCATCGATATACAGCGTGCCGCCGTTCATCAACACGGTTCCCATGTTCGCGTTGCCGCCCGCGGTGTGATGCCAGGGCAGCCAGTCCACCAGCACCGGCGGCTCCTCCAGCAGGAAGGGATAACACTGCGCATACATCTGCTGATTGCAGGTCAACATGCGATGCGTGTTGATAACCGCCTTCGGCATCCGCGTGGATCCCGAGGTGAACAGGAATTTCGCGATCGTGTCGCCGGTCACGGCGCGGTGCGAGGATTCGACCTCAGCGCTCGACTCACCGATGAGGCTTGCAAACGGCGTATGTGCACGCGAGGAGAATCGCCCAGTAAGCGCGACGACCTCTGTCACCGCGGGCACGACTTGAGCGACCGCTCGATCGAACGCGGCTGCGTCCTCCGCATACACGAGTCCCGGCGTGAGCAAGGACACCGCGTGACGAACTCGTGTCGCTTCGGGATCGATCAGCGAATAAGCGGGAGAAACGGGCGCGACCGGCACGCCGATATGCATCGCCGCCCAGGCGAGCAGCGCATGTTCGATGCTGTTGGCGGACAGGATCATGAGCGGGCGTTCCGCGCTCAATCCACGCTGCAGTAATGCTCCAGCGATGCGTTGAATGTATTTGTAGGCGTCCGAGTAAGTGAGCTTGCGCCACTCGCCGCTGGCATCTCGTTGCGCCAGCAGCAGTCGGCTCGGGTGCGTCGTGGCCCACCGCGCCAGGAACTCGGTATATCGCTGCGGATAGTCCCCCAATGGATCGAGGGAACGTAACAGCCAGCATCCGTCGGCGCGTCGCTCGGCCGCTCCTGCATACGGTCCCAGAGTCAGCGCCGTGGTGCCCAAGTTTTCGCCCAGAGTTCGCCCGTCGATCTTTTCGTTGATCTGTGGGCGGGATTATCGGGAGCGCGCGCACGCCGGCGCCAATACCGATCGGCCGCCGAGCGATAAGGTTTGCTGATACCCGCCTTGGCAGGACGATCAGGTCTCGAATTGTCCGTCAGCCAC
>JBEVKA010000103.1:0-9333 GCA_040509855.1 Steroidobacter sp. | reverse complement strand
AAAGGATTTACCGATGTTCTCGACCTGCAGCATCGCCTCGCGCAGGATCAAAAGCCGACGACCACTCCCAGCGCGGCGTGGTATTGCAGGAATGTATCCGACTTGGTGCGAATGGCGCACGTGCCGACGCCGTTGTCGGAGACGCAGAAGATGTTGCCGTCGGTGTCGAGCAACGAAATGAAAGCGCGCGCATCGAATCGCACGCCGATGTGTTCCGTCACCGGCACCTTGAAACCCGCGCCGACGGTGAACGCCAGCTTGGTCTCGTCATCGAGGCCGCTCTGATCCGGGCTGAAGCGAGCCGCGCCGAAAGTGATGCCGAAATATGGAATCAAGCGCGTGGCGTCGGGATTGCTCACCGTGCCGCCGATCTGCAGGTACTGCACGTCCAGGTCGATGGGCAGCGGGCCGTCGATTTCGGTGCTCTGAGTGCTATAGATCAGCTCGTAGTGTCGCCATTGATCCACAGCGGCGTTGAAGATCACGCCGAAGTTGTTGCCTTCATCCAGATCCCGATCGGTGTTGGTGGAGGGATTCTCGAATTCGCCGCCGGCCATGTAGCCGTAGAACGGCGTGATTTCGAATTCCGAATATCCCTGCTCCTGGGCGCTGGCGGAAGTCGCCGCCGCTGCCAACGCAAGACCCGCGATACTCAGTAAAAACCGTCGTGGAAATAGCCACTTAACCATGTACATCACTCCTAAATTCCGCCCCTGTAGCCGGCCCTTGGCTGTAGGCGTTGGCGACGCGCCCTTCAGCTCGCGTCGTGCCCGGCTACGTTAACATGTTGCCGGTGGGTTGCCCGCATTCGGCCCGCCTGAACCTATTCGCATACAAACTGAAAATGGTCGCGCCCTCGTCATGCTGAAGTCGCCATGAAATGGTCGGCCATGACATTGTCGGCCCTGAGATTGTCGAGCATCACTGTCGCCGCTGTATTCGCAGCGCTGACGTTCGGGCTGTGGGCTTACCTCAATCAACCCACGGTCGAACCGCCATGGCCCGGCCGCGTTCAGGGCATGGCGTTCTCACCGTTCCAGGCGGGGCAGGATCCGATCGTGCGGGTGTTGCCGAGCGAGCAGCAGATCGACAGCGATCTGCAGTTGCTGTCGGACAAAGTCACCGCGGTCCGCACCTATTCATCGCTCGACACGCTCGGCCGCATTCCCGAGATCGCCGCCCGCCATCGTTTGAAGGTCGCGCTCGGCGCATGGCTCGATCGCCGTCTCGAAACCAACGATCTCGAAGTGCAGGCGGCGATTCAGCTCGCGAACCAACATCCGAATGTCATTCGCCTGGTCATCGGCAATGAAGCCATCCTGCGCGGCGATCTCACCGTCGCGCAGCTCGCCGAACAGCTCGATCGTGTGCGCGAAGCGGTGTCGCAGCCGGTCAGCACCGCTGAGCCCTGGCACGTGTGGGTCAGAAATCCCGAGTTGGTGAAGCATGTCGACTACATCGCCGTGCACCTGCTGCCGTACTGGGAAGGCGTCGATGTCGAGCGCGCGATCGACTACATCAGCGCGCGCGTCGATCAACTAGCGCAAACCTATCCCGACAAGCCCATCGTCATCGCCGAAGTCGGCTGGCCTTCGGACGGGCGCACGCGCGAAAGCGCCGTCGCGTCGACCAGCAATGAAGCAATGTTTCTACGACGCTTCCTCGAACGTGCCAAACACGAGGGCTACATCTATTACTTGATGGAAGCATTCGATCAGCCCTGGAAAGTGCGCTACGAAGGCGGAGTCGGCGCCTATTGGGGCATCTATGACGTGCACCGCCAGCCCAAGTTCGCATTCGTGGAACCGATCGTGCGCATTCCCGAATGGCAGACGCTGGCGGCAACTTCGGTCGCGATCTCCACCGTGATTCTGGCGCTTCTCTACGTACACAGCCTGGCGCTCGGCACTCGCGGTCGCAGCTTGCTCGCCATCGTCGTGTACGCAGTAGCGACCACCATCGTCTGGATCATCTACGACTACTCGCGTCGCTATCTCACCATCACCAGCGTGTTGATCGGCACGTTGTTGCTATTGGGCATGTTGGGCGTCGTCGCAGTGTTGCTCGCCGAAGCTTTGGAATGGGCCGAAGCGCGCTGGGGCAAATCACGCAAGCGACCGTTCGACGTCAGCGAGCTGGCGAGCGGCGCCTTGCCCAAAGTTTCCATTCACGTGCCGACATACAACGAGCCGCCGGACATGCTGATCGAAACGCTCGATGCGTTGGCACGCCTCGACTATCCGGACTACGAAGTCATCGTCGTCGACAACAACACGACAGATCCCTCGGTGTGGGAGCCCGTGGAGCAGCACTGCCGCAAGCTCGGCGAACGCTTTCGATTCTTCCACGTCATGCCGCTCGCCGGCTTCAAGGCAGGCGCGCTGAACTATGCGATCAAGAACACGGCGGCGGATGTGAGCATCGTCGCCGTGATCGACAGCGACTACAAAGTGGATCCGCACTGGCTGCGAGCGCTGGTCCCAGGCTTTCGCGATGAGAAGATCGCGATCATCCAGGCGCCGCAGGATTATCGAGACGTGGAGGAAAGCGCGTTCAAAGCAATGTGTTACGCCGAGTATCGCGGCTTCTTTCATATCGGCATGGTGGTGCGTAACGAGCGCAACGCCATCATTCAACACGGCACCATGACCCTGGTTCGTCGCGACGCGCTGGAACTGGCCGGCGGCTGGGCTGAATGGTGTATCACCGAGGACGCCGAGCTGGGCCTGCGACTGTTCGAGCACGGCTACGAGGCTCAATATCTGCCACAGAGCTACGGCCGCGGGCTCATGCCCGAAACATTCCTGGCGTATAAGAAACAACGCTTCCGCTGGGCGTACGGCGCCGTGCAGATCCTTCGCTCGCATGCGAGCGCATTGTTTTCTCGCGCGGACCTGCGGCTCACCAAGGGGCAGCGCTATCACTTCATCGCTGGCTGGCTGCCGTGGATGGCGGACGGTTTGAACCTGGTGTTCAACCTGATCGCACTGGGCTGGTCGCTGGCGATGATCCTCGCGCCCCATCGCTTCGATCCGCCGCTGATGATGTTCTCCGCGCTGCCGCTGACCTTGTTCGCATTCAAGCTGGCGAAGCTAGGGCATCTGTACTCATCGCGCGTCGGAGCAAACTTCCGCCAGACATTCGCGGCCGCACTCGCGGGCCTGGCGTTATCACATACGGTCGGTGTTGCGGTGGTGAAAGGACTGTTCACGCGCAACGAGCCTTTCCTGCGCACGCCGAAACACAAACAACCGCACGCACTCATCGAAGGTTTCGCCGCCGCCCGCGCGGAGACGGCTTGGTTAATTGCTCTAGTACTCGCTGCGGTTGGCCTCACAGGTCAATTCACGCTGGCGCCGGGCTGGGTGGTGGGTATCCCCGCCGAGCTGAAAGCTCCGGACGTATCGCTGTGGGTCGCGGTGCTACTTATTCAGGCGATTCCTTACGCGGCGGCCCTGCTGTTATCGCTCATCAGCGTGTCCTCCCTGCCCGCCCGGCTGCTCGGTCAGCCGCCAGGAACCGCGCGCCCCAACCCGTCGGCTGCTTACTGACGCACATTTTCGGGGAATGCCCCTTGTCCGGCGGTTTCGCGCGCCTATAATGCCTGCCTAAGCAGTCATTGCCGAGGCATAGAATGCCCAAGCAGCATTATCGACCCGAATCCTTCCAGGCCCGCGACAGCATCGGCTACCTCATCAAGCGTTCACAGCGCCTGTTGCAGGAGTGCATCGAGCATTCGTTCGAGAACAAGGGCTGCACTCTCCAGCAATGGGTGGTGCTCATGCATGTTCGCGATGGGCTGGCCATCACCGTGGCCGATCTATGTCGTGAACTGCATCACGACAGCGGCGCGATGACGCGGCTGATCGATCAGCTCGAAGAACGCAAGCTGATCGAGCGGCGTCGAAATCCGCAGGACCGGCGCGTGATCGAGCTGTCGCTCACCAAAAGCGGCCAGGAATTCGTCGAATCGTTGATCGTCATCGTCACCGAGGCGTTGAACACCGCGCTGGAGGACTTCAGTCGCGATGAAGTGAAGCTGATGCAATCGCTATTGCGCAAGTTCATCGGCCGGCTCGAACAGCTCGTGCCCGATGCGGCCCTCACGGTGGCCACGGAGCAAAAGTGATGAACGCCTCGCCCCGCATGAAATCGTCCATGACGGCGTTGATGCTGGGCATGGCCGTGGCGCTCACCGCGTGCGTCACTCCGCCAAAGACGGAACCGCAGCTGCAACCGCTGGCCGATGCGACGATTGGCCTCGGCGCCGCCGCCACACCGAAGATCGAAGCGCGCTGGTGGCAACAGTACGGCGATCCGCAGTTCGATCGACTCGTCACCACAGCGCTCGAACACAACCCATCGCTGCAAGAAACATTGGCTCGGGTACGCGCCGCGCAGGCTCAGGCGCAATTGGTGACGGCTCAGCGCAAACCTTCCTACACGCTGGAAGGCAAGGAAACGCGCAGCCGGCTGCCCGAGCAATATCTCATTCCACCACCGTTCGGCGGCGGAACCTATTGGTCCGGCGATCTGCTCGCGAATCTTTCCTGGGACCTCGACCTGTGGGGCCGGCAGGCCGCGCTCATCGAACAAGCCAAAGCAGGCACTCGGGCCGCCGAGCTCGACGCAGCGGCCGCGCGCCTCGCGACTTCGGCGGCGTTGTCACAAACCTATCTGGATCTGAATCGCGCCATCGAGCTGGCGAACATCGCCGAGCAGTCATTGGTCCAGCGGCGTCGCATTCTCGATATCACGCGCAAACGCATCAGCGCCGGGCTGGATACGAATGTCGAGCTGCACGAGGCTGAAGCGGCAGTTCCGCAAGCGGAGCTGGCACGTCTGCAAGCGGAAGCTGCGCGCGAAGTCGCGATACATCGATTGGCGACGCTGATTGGCGAAGGCGCGCCCGCGTACGAACGCATCGCGAAGCCGACGCTGAACCTGGAAGCCGCGCTGACGATTCCAAACGAATTACCGGCCGACTTGCTCGGACGACGTCCAGATATCCTCGCCGCTCGCGCCCGCGTCGAAGCGGCGACGTCACAACGTGCAGCGGCTCGCGCAGCGTTTTATCCGAACATCAACCTCAGCGCCTTCGCGGGATTCCAGGCCATCGGCTTGGACAATCTGCTCAAGGCGGACAACCGCACCTATGGCGCCGGCCCTGCCATCAGCCTGCCGCTGTTCGATTCGCAGCGTTTGAAATCGCAGTTCAATACGGCGACGGCGCTGCAGGACGAAGCAGTCAGCTCGTACAACTCGACTGTGCTCGGCGCGGTTCAGCAAGTTGCCGATCAACTCAGCCAGGTGAACTACAGCGCGCGGCAGCTCGAACAGGCGCGAGCGACGCTCGTTTCCGCCGAAGAAGCTTACCGACTGGCGCAAAAGCGTTACGAGGCCGGGCTGGCGAATTATCTGTCGGTGCTCACCACCGAGACCCAGGTGCTGAACGCACGCACCACCTTCGTGGACATCCTTCATCAACAGGCATTGGCGCGCGTGTCCTTGCTGCTGGCCGTCGGCGGCGATTACTCGACCGCGAGCTGAGCTTCGTTATCTGTCACTGGAAACTCCCATGAGCGATGACACTACTCCCGACAACGGCAACGGCGCCCGCCGCCGGGGTTTGCTGATCCTCACCGCCGTCGTCGCGGTGGCCGCTATCGCGTACACCGCGTACTGGTTGATGGTGTCGCGCCACTACGAAAGCACCGACGACGCCTACGTCGCCAGCGACATCGTGCAAATCACCAGCGAAGTCTCTGGCGCTGTTCTGAGTGCGCATGTCGATGACACGCAGACTGTGGAGCGCGGACAGGTGCTGGTCGAGCTCGATCCCGCCAACGCGCGCATCGCCGTCTCCGCGGCTGAAGCCGAGTTGGCGCGAACAGTTCGCCAGGTCCGTGCTCTGTATTCTCAAGCCGATCAGCTGCGCGCTGTCATCAACGAGCGCGAGGCGGATTTGAAGAAGTCACAAAGCGATTTCGGGCGTCGTCAAGCGCTCGTCGCGGACGGTGCGGTGTCGGGTGAAGAACTCGCGCATGCGCAGGACACGATCACTCAAGCACGTGCCGCGCTCCAGGCGGCTCAGCGTCAGCTCGACGCCACGACGTCACAAATCGAAGGCACGACGCTCGACGATCATCCCGACGTGCTCGCGGCCGCCGCCAAACTTCGCGACGCGTCGCTGTCGTTGCGACGAGCAACCATTCGCGCACCGCTGTCCGGCATCGTGGCCAAGCGCTCGGTGCAGGTCGGCCAGCACGTCAATCCTGGCGCGCCACTATTGGCAGTAGTGCCACTCGATGACGTCTGGATCGACGCCAATTTCAAGGAAAGCCAGCTGAAGGACGTACGCATCGGCCAACCGGTGCGCATCCATGCGGATTTGTATGGCGATGACGTCGAGTACATCGGAACCGTCGCCGGACTCTCGGCAGGCAGCGGCAGCGCGTTCGCGTTGTTACCTGCGCAGAATGCGTCGGGTAACTGGATCAAGATCGTGCAGCGACTGCCGGTGCGCATCGCGCTGAATCCCGATCAGCTGAAGAAACATCCGTTGCGCGTGGGCCTGTCCATGCATGCGGAAATCGAAGTTCGTGACACGTTCGGGCCGCAGGTTGCGAGCCAGGTGCGCAACACACCGCAACCGACGCAGCAGAGCGACGGCGACGATCCACAGATCGAACAGCGCATCGCCGAGATCATTCATAACAACGCGCCGTCGGGCCATCAACTCGCGGGCACTCGTCGCATCACCTCGAAGGTCGCCGCCGCCCAATGAGCGCCTCCGCCGCACAGGCATCGGCGCACGCGCCCATGCAGGGCGGCGCGCTTGCTGTAACTTCACTCGCGCTGGCGCTCGGCACCTTCATGCAGGTGCTCGATACAACGATCGCGAATGTTTCCATTCCGACCATCGCCGGTAATCTCGGCGTGTCGGCAGACCAGGGCACGTGGGTGATTACATCGTTCGCCGTCGCCAACGGCATCAGCGTGCCGCTCACCGGCTGGCTGATGCAGCGGTTCGGCATCGTGCGCACGTTCCTCGCCGCGGTGTTCGCATTCACGATCGCGTCGCTGTTGTGCGGACTGGCGTGGAATCTGCCGTCGCTCATTCTGTTCCGCGTACTACAAGGTGCCGTGTCCGGTCCGATGGTGCCCGGCTCGCAGGCGCTGTTGCTGATGTTGTTCCCGCCGGCGAAAAAAGGAATGGCGTTGGCGCTGTGGTCGATGACCACGCTGGTCGCGCCCATCATGGGCCCGATGCTCGGCGGCTGGCTCTCGGACAACGCCAGCTGGCCGTGGATCTTCTATATCAACATACCCATCGGCCTGTTTACCGTCGGCGTCGGCTGGTTCTATTTGCGTCATCGCGAAACGCCGACACGCAAACTGCCGGTCGATCACATCGGCATCGCGCTGCTGGTGGTGTGGGTCGGCGCGCTGCAGATCATGCTGGACAAGGGCAAGGACGAAGACTGGTTCTCCTCGCCGTTCATCATCACGCTCGCCATCGTCACTCTCATCGCCTTCGCGGCGTGGCTGATCTGGGAGCTGACGGAGAAGAACCCGATCGTCGACCTGTCGCTGTTCAAGCGGCGCAACTTCACGTTCGCGTTGATTCCGATGTGTCTGGGCTACGCGGTGTTCTTCGGCAACATCGTGCTGCTGCCGCTGTGGATGCAAACTCAATTGGGTTACACGGCGACGTGGGCCGGATTGCTGGCCGCACCGGGCGGACTCGTAGCCGTCGTCATCTCGCCGTTCGCGGCCCGATTCCTGGCGCGCTTCGATGCGCGCTGGCTCACCTCGATGGCGTTCGTTGCATTCGCTGTTTCGTATTACATGCGAGCGCAATTGACCGCGACCGCCGCGCCGATCGACTTCATCATTCCACAGCTGATTCAAGGTCTGGCGATGGGCACGTTCTTCGTCGCCATCCTGACCATCATGCTCGATGGCATCGAGCCGGCGCGCGTGCCGAGTGCGTCTGGCCTGGCGATCTTCCTGCGCACCATCGCGGCGGGTTTCGCCACGTCGATCACGACGACGTTCTGGGATCGTCGCGAAGCGTTCCATCAAGCGCATCTCGCCAGCGAGTCGAGCGCCTACGACGTTCCCATGCAGCAGGCGCTGTCACAAATGCACTCGCTCGGCCTGTCCGACAGCGCGGCGCTGGCGGCGCTGAACAGACAAATGACGGGACAGGCGTATCTGCTGTCCTCCATCGATTACTTCTGGATCTCGTCGTGGCTGACACTGGCGCTGATCGCGCTGGTCTGGTTCACCAAGCGGCCGAAGTCCGCAGCAACACACGCGGCCGCGGACTGATTTTCACGAGGTGACGGCGTCTTCGCCGTTGACTAACGACGCCGCGGGTTTAGGATGGCTGCGGCTCGAGCGCCTGTTATTCCGGCGGCAAATGAGGTCTGACGCCCCGGCCCACGCCTCCGCCGCCAAACAGGCCCTTGCCAAATTGCGACTCATCGTGCGATTCATGACGCATGACTGGCTCCCGTAACCTTCCGACGTGAACGAACGGCCGGGATGGTTGCACAAGGAATACAGGTCCAACAACTGATCCTTCGTACCGCGCAGTCATGAGCGAAACCCGCAAGCGAACGTTACAGCAGATCCTGGAGCAGGCGCAGACGCTGCCTCCCGGGGAGCAGCTGAGCTTCATTCGCGCAGCCTGCTCCGACGACAATCTCGAAGTCGAGGCCGAGGAACAGCTGTCGCGCCAGGGCTGGTTCGAACCTGCCGAGTCGGCGGGCGAGGCCAGTGACATGGAAGTCATTCCCGACCCCGCCGGCCAGATGATCGGTGCGTACCGGCTGGTCCGCAGTCTCGGCCAGGGCGGCATGGGCGAAGTGTTCCTGGCCGAACGCGCCGACGATCAGTTCCGGCAGAAAGTGGCGATCAAAGTGGTGCGGCGGGGCCTGCTGTCGCGTCACATCGAGGGCCGGCTGCGCCAGGAGCGCCAGATCCTCGCGTCGCTCGATCATCCCAACATCGCACGACTCTATGACGGCGGCACCACCGGCGACGGCACGCCGTACATCGTCATGGAGTACATCGACGGCGAGCCGCTCGATCTGTATTGCGACCATCGCAAGCTCACCATCGAGCAACGACTGCGATTGTTCATCACGGTATGCAGCGCGGTTCATCGCGCCCACCAGAGCCTGATCGTTCATCGCGACCTGAAGCCGTCGAACATCCTGGTCACGACCGATGGCGTGCCCAAGCTGCTGGACTTCGGCATCGCCAAGATGCTCGACGATCGCGCCCTCATGCACACCATGGCGGTCACGCAGGAAGACGTGC
>JBEVKA010000102.1:0-3127 GCA_040509855.1 Steroidobacter sp. | reverse complement strand
GATTGGTTGGGCCGCTGTGTTTCTGACCAACCGCCAACCGCCAACCGCTTTCCTCCATGCCAATTCGCGTTCTTCCCGAGCAACTCATTCACCAGATCGCCGCTGGCGAGGTCATCGAACGGCCCGCGTCGGTGTTGAAGGAGTTGATAGACAACAGTCTGGACGCCGGCGCCAAACGCATCGACATCGAGATCGAGGATGGCGGCGTCAAGCTTTGCCGCGTGCGGGATGATGGCTGCGGCATCGAGCGAGATGAGCTGGCGCTGGCGTTGTCGCGTCACGCGACCAGCAAGATCGCGAGCATCGACGATCTCGAGCGCGTCGGCACACTGGGATTTCGTGGCGAAGCCTTGCCGAGTATCGCTTCGGTCTCCCGGACCAAGATCACCTCACGCACGCCGAACAGCCCTGTAGGCTACTGTGTGAGCTCCGACAATGGTCGACTCACCGATCTCGAACCGGCCTCGCATCAAGTCGGTACGACGGTCGAAGTGCGCGATCTGTTTTTCAATGTCCCCGCGCGTCGCAAATTTCTGCGCGCCGAGCGCACTGAGACTCAACACATCACGCGCATGGTCGAGCGCCTCGCGCTGTCGCGTTTCGAAACCGCGTTCTCGCTCTCGGCGGCACGTCGTTCGCTGGGAGATTTTCCCGCGGCGAATTCACAGATCGAGCGCGAGCGTCGCGTGGCGCAGATCGTCGGGGACGAATTCATGGCCAATGCGCTCTATGTCGAGCACGAGTCGTCCGGCTGCAAGCTCAGTGGATGGTTGTGCCAGCCGACCTATGCGCGGGCGCAGCCCGATCTGCAACATTTCTATTTGAATGGCCGCATGCTGCGGGATCGGCTGATCGGCAGCGCGATCCGGCTCGGCTATCGCGACGTGATGTTTCATGGACGACATCCGGCGTTCGTGCTGTTCATGGACATCGATCCGCGACAGGTCGACGTCAACGCGCATCCGGCGAAGTTGGAAGTGCGCTTTCGCGATGGTCGCTACGTGCACAACTTTCTATTCAAGACAGTCGAGCGCGTGTTGCAAGAGACGTACGCGGGCGCAGCCGGCGCGGCTCCGCCGCCGACCGATGCCGACCACATCATGCCGACCGCCGAGTCGGCTTCGATGTGGCCAATGCGCGGGCCGAATCAGGCGACGCTGGGGCTGCGAGTCTCGGAGTCGTCACCGCCGGCGTACTACCATCGGCCAGCGCCGTCGTATCAACCGTCTTTCGGGTCGACAACGGACGCTCCGGAGCAACCGACAGCGGCGCCACCCGAGACGCCGCCACTGGGTTTTGCCCTGGCGCAGTTGCATGGCATCTACATTCTTTCGCAGGCGCCAGACGGATTGATCCTGGTCGACATGCACGCCGCGCACGAACGTACGACCTATGAAAGGATGAAGACGGCGCTCGACAACGGTGGCGTGGCCAGTCAGCCGCTGCTGGTGCCGTTGTCCGTGTCGGTTTCACCGGCGGAGGCCGAAGTGCTCGACGAGCATGCGCCCGCGCTGAGCCGGTTGGGTCTAGATGTAGTGCGCTCGGGACCGGCCAGCGTGCAGATCCGCGCGGTGCCAGCGTTTCTCATGGCCAAAGATTTGGATGATTTGTTACGGCGGATCAGCGCCGATTTATCGATTGACGGGACAACGCGCGGCGTGGAAGAGGCGCTGAACGAGGTGCTGGGCACGATGGCCTGCCACGGCGCGGTTCGCGCACATCGCAATCTCGCCATCCCGGAAATGAATGCCCTGTTGCGCGAGATGGAGCGCACCGTGCGCAGTGACCAGTGCAATCACGGCCGACCGACCTGGACCTATGTGAGCATGACCGACCTGGATCGCATGTTCCTGCGGGGCCGATGAGCACCGCCGGTCCGACTGTTGATCTGACCACGCCAGTGCCGCTCATCATGGGCCCGACCGGCGCGGGCAAGACCGATCTGGCCCTGCGTCTGGCCGAGAAGTATCCAGTCGAGATCATCAGTGTCGATTCCGCGATGGTCTATCGCGGGATGGATATTGGTACGGGTAAGCCCTCGCGTGATGTGCTCGAACGATTCCCGCATCATCTGGTCGATATTCTCGATCCGTCACAGGTGTATTCGGCCGGGCAGTTCGTCCGCGATGCGCACCAGGCAATGGCGGCGATTCGTGGCCGCGGCAAATTGCCGCTGCTCGTGGGTGGGACGATGTTGTATTTCCGTGCTCTGAGGCGCGGCCTCGCGGACATGCCGCAGGCCGACTCGAAAGTGCGACAGGAGATTGACGCCGAAGCCACACGCGAGGGTTGGCCCGCATTGCACGCGCGTTTGGCAGCAGTTGACCCGACTACGGCAGCGCGAATCCAACCAAATGATGGACAGCGAATACAGCGGGCACTTGAAGTTCAGCGGCTGACCGGTAAAACGCTAAGCGAGCTGCATGCGCAAACTCGGCCGGTGGATCCCAAGATGAAATTCGCGGCATTTGCCTGGGCGCCTCGAGATCGCGACCGTCTGTACGATGCCATCGAGCGACGCTTTCATCAGATGATGCAGGCGGGATTGCTGGAAGAAGTGCGGCGACTGCAGCAGCGCGGTGATTTACACGCCGATCTGCCAGCAATTCGATCGGTAGGTTATCGACAACTATGGGAACATTTGCACGGGCGGGAGTCTTTAGACTCTTCGGTGCGGAACGCGATTTTCGCGACCCGGCACCTGGCTCGGCGGCAACTGATCTGGCTGCGCGCGGACCACGATGTTCAATGGTG
Organism: Steroidobacter sp.; assembly: GCA_040509855.1. Lineage (GTDB taxonomy): Bacteria > Pseudomonadota > Gammaproteobacteria > Steroidobacterales > Steroidobacteraceae > Steroidobacter. Next base: position 373 of record JBEVKA010000102.1, on the reverse strand, counting down.
TGACACCCTTGATTCCGCGGCGGTCGACCAGATTGAGCGAACAATTGACACGCTATGTACAACGTTGCACTCAACGGCTACTAACGCACACGCAGCGGGCGCGGCGGACTCATGACGTGGGTGCAGCTGCGTATTGAATGAAAGGCAGCTTCGACGGGAATATCGCTGTGCTAAACTGCGGCATCGCAGCGAGTACTGGATGGTGCCCGTAGCTGTCGTCCAGCTGCAGGGAAGCGGCATTTCGTCGGCAAAGCTTAACCAAAGAATTCGAAGGCATAACAAGGAGATAAATGATGGCCAGAGGGCAATCATTACAGGATCCGTTCCTGAACACATTGCGCAAGGAGCGCGTCCCGGTCTCCATTTACCTGGT
>JBEVKA010000101.1:0-3680 GCA_040509855.1 Steroidobacter sp. | reverse complement strand
ATCGGAATCCATTACCCAGGTTCGTAGTGTGTTCGCGGGCACGAATTTCGACCTCACGGCGCGCTTCCTCGCTCCGCCGCCGGCCTCGGCATAACGCCAACGCTGATCGAAACATCGGCGAAAGCTGCGAGGCGGCTAAGACATCTCCTTACCGACGACCTCACGCGTGATGCGGCTCTAAATGCGGTCGGTGCACCCCACGCACGACCTCAAGATTCATTCGGGCGAGCCGTTTTGACATGTGTGATCGCCAGCACGCTCCAAGCCCTTCGTTCGTTCGCCACCTCACGCCGCGCCAGCACCGCGGCGGTGGCTGTGTTGTTGCTCGTGTTTGGCGCGCTGGACGGCTGTACTTCTCGCGCCAAGCCGCCGCTATCGCAGGAACCGATCAAGATCGGCACCTACCTGTGGCCGGGCAGTTATTGGGTGGATGTGGCGTTCGACAAAGGCTGGTTCGCGGAGGCCGGCCTGAACGTCCAACGCGTCGACGTGGACCGAAAATATTTCGCTTCGATGGACGAGGTCGCATCCGGCGAGCTGCACGCGATGGGCTTCTCCCAATACGATCTCGTGCGCCACGCAGCGGCCGGCCACGACCTGACCGGCATCATCGCCATCGATTACTCCGAGGGCGCCGAAGCGCTCATCGCCAAACCCGGCATTCGCGAGTTGCAGGACCTGCGAGGCAAGAAGCTGGCGCTGCATCGGGGCACTTATCTGGAATATTTGCTGTCGGTGATCGCGGATCTCAACGATGTGAACCTGCAGGAGATCACGCTGGTCGATCGCTCCGGCGACGATGCATTGGAAGATTTCAGCGCCAATCGCGTCGACGCCGTGCTGGTGTGGGAGCCTTATGGCTCACAAGCCAAGGCTGCGGGTGGCGTACAGATATTCTCCACCGCGGACTTTCCCGGCCTCACCTACTCCGTGTTCACGATGCGCAGTGATTTCATCAAGGCGAATCCGCGCGAGGTCCAGGCGCTGGTCGAAGTCTGGCATCGTGCCGATCACTACCTGCGCGAGCATCCGCAGGAGTCGTGCGAAATCGTTTCGCGATTGTTCAACGAGCCGTTGGCGTACGCCAAAGACCTGCTGAAAGCCAATCGCGTGCTCGATGTCGCCGACAACGGTCGCGCCTTTTCATACGCCGCCGGATTCGAATCGTTGCATGGGTCGTGGCGACGCATGAACGACTATATGCTCGATCGCGGCCTGGCCGAGCGCCGCGTCGACAGTCCGGCACATCTCGATGCGCGTTTCATCCGCGAGCTGCAGTGAGCGAGCCGTGGCAATGACGCTCACCCGCAGAATTTTTGCTGGCCTGTTGGGGATGACCGCGGTCTCCCTGGCAGTGGCCATTACAGCGTTGTATCCGATGGTGAGGATGCATACCGAGCAGCTGGCCGCGGCGCGCTTTGAAAACAGCCTGGTGCCAACAGCTCGCGCCATCGATAACCTGTTGCTGGACGCGCTGCGTGGCATGTATCTGAACGTCGACGATCGCGCGCTTCGCTCCGACTCACTGGCCGAAGTGACGGACAGGCTGCGCAACTTCACCTACGTCTATCCTTACCTGCGCCGCATTTATTTCGTCGATCGTCAGGGACGAGTGCTGTCGTCCTCGGATCCCGCCGATATCGACCGTTCGATATTCGACATCTCGCCCGGGTTGCGCAACAACTTCGCCAGCGTCCTGAAGCGACCGACCGGCTCGATCGAGCTGGCCGACCTGTCTCGCAACCGGGACGCGAACGATGAAACATTCCAGTTGCTCGTGACGCTGCATGACTCGAAGCCGAGCCTCGGCGGCGTGCTGGTCGCCGAGTTGCTCGATGCGCCATTCGAAGAACTGTTGAGCGAGATCAACGAGCGCAGCGTCGGCGGACAAGGCGCCTATTTGCTCGACGCCAACGGCGCACAGGTCCTCGGTTTCGGTAGCGACAATGGCAGCGCCCTCAGCACCATGCTCGACGCGAATCCGGCGCTGTTGGCTCGAATCAATCGGGAGGATTCGGGCTGGGAACTGGTGGCGGATAGCAACGAAGCGGTGCTCGTCGCCTTCACGCGCCTGCCAACGTACGGCGCCAATCGTGCCGGCGGCTGGCGCGTAGTCACCATCGCGCCCTACTCCGAAGTCATCGCGCCAGTGCGGGAAATGTTCTTTCACGCGACCTGGGTCGTTCTGCTGGCGCTGATTGGTTGCTCCGCCGCCGCCATTCTGATCGCGCGCCGTACCGCTCGTCCCATCGTCGATCTGACAGCGGTCGTTCGCAGAGTTTCATCCGGCGATTCCTCCGCGCGTGCCGATATCGTCGGCAGCGATGAATCCACCGAGCTGGCGCGCGCTTTCAACGTGATGGCCGAAACGGTCCAGAGCAAAACCATCGCGCTCGAAGCGGAGATGGCGGAGCGCGCCAAGCAGGCCGAAGAATTGCGCAGGACCAGCGTGCTCGAAGCCGAGATCGCCGAGCGTGCACGCCAGGCCGAAGAGCTGCAGGGAGCGCGTGTGGCCGCGGAATCGGCCAGCCGCACCAAGAGCGAGTTCCTCGCCAACATGAGTCATGAGATCCGCACGCCCATGAACGGTGTGCTCGGATTCACCAACCTGCTGCTCGACACCAACCTGGACAAGGAACAGCGCGAGCACGTGGAGATCATTCGTCACTCGGCGGATTCGCTGCTGCAAGTCATCAACGACATTCTCGACTTCTCCAAGGTCGAGGCCGGCAAGCTGCGCGTGGAGAATATTCCTTTCGACTTCGTGCGTGCGACGGGAGAAGTCACCGAGCTGCTGGTCCAGCAGGCGCAAGCCAGGGGATTGGAGATGGGATTACGCGTCGCGCCCGATGTGCCGGCCGTGCTCCAAGGCGATCCGGGTCGAGTGCGTCAGGTGCTGCTGAATCTCGTCGGCAACGCCATCAAGTTCACGCGCAGCGGCCATGTGCTGATCGAAGTGGACCGCCTCGTCCAGGACGAGCAACCGTTTGTGCGTGTGATGGTGACGGATACCGGCGTCGGCATTCCCAAGGAAAAGCAGCCGCTGCTGTTTCAACAGTTCTCGCAGGCGGACTCGTCGACAACGCGTGAGTTCGGCGGCACCGGTCTGGGTCTGGCGATCGGCCGGCGCCTGGTCGAGCTGATGGGCGGTCAGATCGGCTTCAGCAGCGCGCCGGGTCGCGGCTCGCAGTTCTGGTTCACGTTGCCCGCACCGGCGGAGGCCGTGTCACGCAGCTTCACAGTGGACGAGCCGTGCCTGCAGAACATGCGCGTACTGATCGTCGATGACTACGAGTTGAACTGCCGCTTGTTGAGCGAACAGTTACGAGCCTGGAATGTCGAGCACGCGTGCGCCTCGTCCGGCGAAGCCGCGTTGTCGATGCTGAAGGACGCACGCGGAGCCGGCCGCCCCTTTACTGTGACGATCCTGGATTGCGTCATGCCGGAGATGGATGGCCTGGAGCTGGTGAATCAGATCAAGCGTCACCCCGAGTTGAGTTCGACGTCGCTGGTCACGTTGGTGAGCGGACATCAGCGTTCGGTGACAGGTGCATTCATCGCCGCCGGCTGCAGCGTATTCCTCACCAAGCCGCTGGTGCGGCCGCCTCAATTGTTGGACGCCTTGCGCTCCGCCTCTCGAGACGGCGTCACCGAGCCGAACTCTACGAACGCGTCTGTCG
>JBEVKA010000100.1:0-5895 GCA_040509855.1 Steroidobacter sp. | reverse complement strand
GGGCGCCAGCGGGCGTCGACGCAGCACCTCAGCCAGCGTCTGCTCGGCGTGCTCCATCACCACGAATACGAAGTCTTGCCCATTGGCATGCCACTGGCCCACCTCGAACAGGCGGAGCAGATGGGGATGCGAGAGCGTGGCGGCTGCACTCCATCGCGCCAGCAGAGCTTTGGCCTGCGGCCCGTCCGCACGCACCAATTTGATCGCGGCGTCGGGCAGGTTGCGTTCCGGGTGCTCGGTGAGGAACACGGCGCCATGGATGGAATGCCCGAGACAACGACGCAACGGAAACACGCCGTTGACGACCTGGGTCACCCATTGCGTCCAGGGCTCGGGGCTCGAGACATGTACAAGTTGTGCACTCATCGCGTTCGTTCGCTGAATTATTGTCAGGTTCAGGTGCGACCCGGCCTTGGGCCGGTCGGACCGCCAGCATGTACGTATTCGGCGCGGGTGTGAATCGGATTCCACTTCCACCGCGAAAGCCGTGACAGGAAATTAATAACGATTGATACTATCTCAGGGCTTATCATGAAGCCCCTGCCATGGAGTCCACCTTGGACCGGATACGCAACTTCGGTTTCGTCCTGAAAAACCTCGAACGCCTGTACACCAAGCGATTCGAAGCGCTGGCGCAGGAACAGTCGCTCACCTTGCCCCAATGCAAGGCGCTGTACCTGCTGGCGCGAAACGAGGGCATCAGCCAGAAACGCCTGGCCGAGATCGCCGAGGTCGAGCCCATGACCCTGGTGCGCATCCTGGACCGCATGGAGAGCGACGGCTGGGTGGAGCGCCGGCCCGATCCCAACGATCGTCGCGCCCGCACTCTATACATAACATCCGGCGCCGCGCCCATCCTGGAACAGATCGACAAGCTGTCGGCGCAGATGCGCGCGGAAGCGCTGGCTGGACTGAGCGCCGACGATCGCAATCAACTGATGAAGCTGCTCGAGCACGTCTACGAAAACATGCTGGCGAAAAAAGGCGCCAAGAATCCATGAGCGACCCGCAACCGATGAGCGATGCCGATCCCGCCACGGACCCTTCCACCGGCAAGCTGCGCCGGCGTTTGATGATCGCGGGGCCGCTGCTGGCCGCGGTTGTTGCCGGCTATATATATGTGACCGGCGGACGCTATGAAGCGACCGACGATGCGTACGTGCGGGCCGCGCAGATCTCCATCAGTGCAAACGTTCCTGGCCGGGTGAGCGAGATCTTGGTTCGCGACAACCAGCAGGTGCGCAAGGGCGATCTGTTGTTTCGTCTCGACGACCGCACATTTCGGATCGCCGTGGATGAGGCGCAGGCACGACTCGCGTCGGCGCGACTGGAAATCGAATCGCTCAAGGCCACGTATCGGCAACGACTGGCCGACCGGAGCGCCGCGCAGTCGACGTGGGACTATCAAACAAAAGAGTTCGAGCGGCAGCAGTCGCTGCTCACACCGGGCATCTCGTCCCAGGCGCAGGTCGAGAAAGCGCAGGTGGCGCGTGATGCCGCTCGTCAACAGCTCGAAGCCGCCCGCGAGCAGATTACCGCCGCGCTCGCACAGCTCGGTGGCGATCCGAACATCGCAGCCGACGATCATCCCAACGTTCGACAAGCACAGGCTGCCTTGGAGCGTGCGCAGTTGAATCTTTCCTACACCTCGGTCACCGCACCGGCCGAAGGCATCGTCACCAAAGTCGAGCAGTTGCAGGCGGGCGACTATCTCAACGCCGCGACGCCCGCGTTCGCGCTGGTGTCTGCGCAGAATGTTTGGATCGAGGCCAACTTCAAGGAAGTGCAGCTCACCTATATGCAACCGGGGCAGCACGCGGAGGTGCACATCGATGCCTATCCCGACCATGATTTGATCGCGACCGTCGTCAGCGTGAGTCCAGGCACCGGCGCGGAGTTCTCGTTGCTGCCCGCCGAGAATGCTTCGGGCAACTGGGTGAAAGTCGTGCAGCGATTGCCCGTGCGACTGGAGCTGGCGACGCCTGCTGACATTCCACTGCGTGCCGGCTTGAGCGCCAACGTCGAAGTGGACACTCGCCGGCAGCGCTCGCTGTTTGGTTTGCGCTCTGACACCGCGGCTGAAACCGTCGCTCTGACCGATCGATGAACGAATCGCAGCCGACCGCGAGCCCCGAAGAGCTGCGTCATCGCGGCTGGATCACATTGTCGGTGATGCTCGGCTCGGTCATGCAAGCGCTGGACACGACCATCGCCAACGTCGCTCTGCCACGCATTCAAGGCACGCTGTCGGCGACGCAGGAGCAGATGGGATGGGTGCTCACGTCTTATATCGTCGGCGTCGCCATCATGACGCCGCTGGCGGGCTGGCTGACCGGGCCGCTCGGGCGCAAGAAAGTGTTCGTCGCCTCGGTGATTTCGTTCACCGTGTTCTCGGCGATGTGCGGCCTCGCGCACAGCCTCACCGAGCTGGTGATTTTTCGCGCCATTCAAGGCATCTCCGGCGCGGCGCTGGTGCCGTTGTCGCTGGCGATTCTGCTCGACTTGTATCCGAGGCAGCAGCATGGTCGCGCAACGGCGATGTGGGCCATGGGTGTGACGCTCGGTCCGATCCTCGGGCCGGCACTCGGCGGCTGGTTGACCGAAACGCAAAGCTGGCGCTGGGTGTTTCTAATCAATATTCCGTTTGGCGTGATCGCAATGCTGGCCGCGTCCAAGTTCATGCACGAAACGCCGCGAAGGCGCACGTCGTTCGATTTCTTTGGCTTCGCGATGCTGAGCATCGCCATAGGCACGCTGCAGTTGATGCTCGATCGCGGCCAATTGCTCGACTGGTTCAGCTCCACCGAGATCGTCATTGAAGCGGCCATCGCCGCGCTCGCGCTCTATCTGTTCGTAGTGCACACCCTGACGGCTCGGCAACCGTTCCTGAGCCCGGCGCTGTTCCGGGATCGAAATTTCACACTGGGAGCGGTGTTCATTTTTCTGATCGGCATCGTGATGCTGGCGACGCTGGCTTTGGTTCCACCGCTGCTGGAAGGATTGTTCGATTATCCGGTCGTGACCATCGGTCTCGTCACTGCGCCACGGGGTATCGGAACGTTCGTCGCCATGCTGTTCGTCGGTCGGCTGATAGGTAAGGTGGACCCGCGTGCATTGGTGACCTTCGGCATGTTGGCCACCGCGCTGTCGCTGTGGCAGATGACCGGCATGTCGCTGCAGATGGACGATCGCCTGGTGATCTGGAGCGGGCTGATCCAAGGCTTTGGCCTGGGATTCACCTGGGTGCCGCTGACGACGATCGCGTTCGGCACGCTCGCGCCCAACTATCGAAACGAAGCGACTGCGATCTTCAATCTGCTTCGAAACATTGGCAGCAGCATTGGCGTCGCGGTGGTTACCGCGCTGTTGACTCGAAATATGCAGTTCATGCACGCGCGCTTGGTCGAGCACATCACGCCCTATGATCTGATGACGCGAACGCATCCCATGTTCGACGCTTCCACGACGCAGGGGCTGCAGGCCATCGATGGCCTGGTGACGCGGCAAGCCGCGCTCATTGCCTACAATAATGATTTCAAGTTGCTGTTGATCCTGACGCTGGCGGTGACGCCACTGGTTTTTTTCCTGCGCCGTGCGCATGGCGGTCCGTCGACCGTCGTGCACGCGGACTAGGGTTGAATGAGATGACGAGTTCAATGTTTCGCAGTCTTGTGATGGCCGGCGTGACGTTCGCGTTGTCGGCATGCGCGGTCGGGCCGGACTTCAAAAGTCCGGACGCACCGGCGACCAACCGCTACACGGCGGCGAGCGATCCCGCGCAGCGAGTCATCTATGGCGAGGCAACGCCGAATGACTGGTGGACTTTGTTTCAGAGCGATGAATTGAATCGGCTGATGCAGCAGGCGAAGGAGGGTAACTTCACGCTTGCCGCCGCTCGTGCATCGTTGGCACAAGCGCAGGAGCTGCTGGCCGCTCGGCGCGGCGTAGAGCTTCCGCGCGTGAACTTGACGGGTGGTGTGGGCCGGCAGCAGATGGGCGCGCAGGCGCTAGGGGATTTTCATCTGCCGATATTCACTTACTACGCCGTTGGCGCCGACGTTCGTTACACCCTCGACTACACCGGTGGTGTCGCCAGATCGATCGAGCAGCAACAGGCGCGGGCCGAGTACTACCAACATGAGCTCGACGCCGCCTGGCTGTCGCTCACCGGCAATGTCGCCATTCAATATTTCACCATCGTGTTCACGCAGGCGGAGATTCAAGCGGTCGAGGAGTTGTTGGCGGAAGATCGCACCAACCTCGACCTGGTGATCCGCGCGCAGCGGGCGGGCATGGTCACGAAAGTCGATGAGCTGAGCGCGCGCTCGCAGCTGGCTCAGGATGCGACATTACTGCCGCCGCTTCGCCAGCAAGTTGACGTGGCGAGGCATGCACTCGCGGTGTTGCTGGGAAAATCGCCGGGGGATTCGCAAGCCGAATTCGTGTCGGCGAATGACTTGCGAATGCCGGATCGATTGCCGGTCAGTTTGCCGTCGGAGCTGGTGCGGCGGCGTCCCGATATATTATCGGCCGAAGCTCAACTCCATTCGGCCACGGCGGCTGTCGGTGTGGCGACAGCAAACTTGTATCCCCAAATCACACTGTCGGGAACCGTCGGTCAGCAAGCCACCAGCGCCGGGCGCTTGTTCGAGGGTTCCAGTCTCGCGTGGGGAATCATCAGCGGCATTACCGCGCCGTTGTTCGATGGCGGAACACTACGAGCCGAGCGCCGGGCGGCATTGCAGGCCGTGCAAGCGAGCGCTGCGAACTATCAGCAAACAGTGTTGGAGTCGTTCGGGCAAGTTGCCAACTTGTTACAGGCGGCGCGACACGACGAAGAGTTATTGCTGTCGCAGACTGAAGCAGCCGAGACGACGCGAGCGAGCGTCGATCTCGCCCGGCAAAGTTACAGCGCCGGCAACGTTGGTGTGCTCACCGTGCTCGATGCCGAACGACAAAGTCTGCATGCGAGGCTCGGATTGCTCGAAGCGCAGTCCAAACGTTTTGTAAACACTGCGCAGTTGTTGCTGTCGATGGGAGGGAATGAGCTCGATGGCGCGTAGCTGATCGCGCGCTGGAACAGGTTGGAACTCAGCTTTGCTGCCTCGCGTTGGTGTCGCATCGTCAGGATGCGAAACAAACAACGGATTTTCGAGCAGGGGGCTTCACGATGAATTCCTCGACCGCTGGCAAGCCAGTGCCATGGACATGGGCAATGGCATGCATGATGGGCATCGCGTGTGCCGCCACTGCGCAGAACCGCCCCATCAACATTGAAGAATCGGAAACAATCGCCAAGCCGGACGCCTCCTGGGAATATTTCGGCCGATTCGTCGCTGTCGATGGCGACTGGGCGCTGGTGCAAGCCGATCGTTTCGTCGAGGACCCCGGCGCCGAGTTAGGCACTCGTCGCGATGGCGCCGCGATGCTGTTCAATCGTAGCGGCGGCACATGGACATACGCCGGCCTGCTCGGTCCGATCGGCATCGTTACCGAATGGACGGACACGGGTCTCGCGATGAAGAACGGCGTTGCCATGGTCATCGAGGATCGGGCTCGCATCTTCGAACGCACCGGCACGACGTGGACCGAGACGCCAACCAATCCGCCGAGTCTCGGCGGGCGTGTGCAGGGACCGGATATCGAGATCGATAACGGTCGCATCCTGGTGCCGCAGATCGCGCCTCGATGGAACGGCGATGTTTACAGCAAGAGCGGCGGCGTCTGGCGTCGTGAAGCCGCACTCGTCGGACATACCAGCTGGTTTGGCGATGAGCCGCCGACGCCGGCGCTGGATCTGCTCGGCTCCACTGCCATCCTTTTCAACGAGACCGGCAATGACGACGACCCGCCGGTCGCGCGCATGTATCGGCCGAGCACGAATGGCGGCACCGG
>JBEVKA010000099.1:0-8830 GCA_040509855.1 Steroidobacter sp. | reverse complement strand
TGCCAGCGCGATGGGATCGACGTCGCGACCGGCCGCGCCTGAAACGTATCTACGATACCGGGCCCGGACGGTGGATCGTTGTGAGGACCCGCGCTCAGGCCAGAACTGGCTCCACCCGCCGGCTGTTCTCCAGCGCCCATCTTCGCTTTGAGCGCCGCGTGTTCGGGCGTGGCCTGCTCGTCTTCCGTCACATCGTTGCGATTGTCCATGTTTCCTCAGCCTTGCCGGTGATTGGGTACTCATTGGCAACGCCGTCGCTCTGGATTGGTTCCGCCGGAACGAATGCGCTCAACACCCGCGTTCGGGCGTTAACATGGATCTATGAGCGCAAGCTGAAACTGCTCACGCCGGTAGCGTCAAAACCTCACGATGAATCGGGCGCCGTAGCTGCGACCTTCCTGTTGTAACGTCTCCTGGACGTGCTCTTCGGAGCCGGGGAAGCGTCGCTCTCGGTCGAGAATGTTATAAACGCCGGCGGTCAACTCCACGCCCGACCACAAGTCGTGCGTATTCAACGTGAAGTTCGCGAGTACGAACGATGGGCTGTGCGCGCGGCTCAACGCGAAGCTTTTGCTGTTGTACTGCAGGTCCAGGTTGGCGAACACCGACGAGCCGAACAACGGCAGCGAGCCGGTGAGCTTGGCGAGCTGATGCGGTGAATTGCTCAGCTCGCGACCGCTCGCGACGTCGTCGGCGCGCTGTATCGCCAGGCTGCCACGAAGGATGGCGCCGCTCTGGTAGTTCGCTTCCAGCTCGACTTCCACACCACGCGCGCGCACGTCGTCCAGGTTGGCGAAGTAACGCTCGCCCGACAGCTCGGTCTGGGTGATGAGGCCGTCGATGTCGTACGAGTAGCCCGACAGGCTCAGTCGATACCTGGAACCCAGGTAGTGCTCGTAGACCAACTCGTAAGTGCGAATGGTCTCGGGCTGCAACTCGGATACCAGCGCCTGGGTAGGATGATAGTAACGCTCGTAGGGATTCGGCGCGCGGAACGCTTCGCCATACATCAGCTTGACGGCGGAACGCTCGGTCGGATTGTAGATCGCGGCCAGCCGAGGATTGGTGGTGCTGCCGATCGTTTCACCGTAGTGGTCGTAGCGCAGGCCCGCCGTCAACGTGAAATCGTCACGCAGCCGCGCCTCGCCTTGAGCGAACAAACCGAGAATGGCGCTGTCGTCGGCGCGATTCAGATAGTAATAACGCGGCTCGACGTCGTCGTAGGCCAACTGGTCTTCGGCGATATTGACGCGATACTCGCCACCGATCACGACGGTGTAACGATCGCTGGGCCTCGCCGTCAGCTGCAGTTCGGTGCCGGCCCAGCGGCCAGTCGTGTCGTCCACGTAGACCACTCGATCCATCGGCTCACCCGGTAGCGCGTAGTCGCCGGGGAACGCGCCTTCGTACCTAAACAAATCGTAGAAGCCGCGCACCTTCAGATCAGCGGTGCTGTTCAGTGCGCGCTCGTAGCCCAGTTCGAGATAGCTGACGCTGTCGTCGGTACGCGCGTCGGGATCGCCGAAAATCATTTCGAACGAACCGGTCGGAATCTGCTTGCGACGCTCGCTGTAATACAGCGACGCATTGAAGCCGCCGTAACGCAGGCTGGTGAAAAACTTGGCGGCGGACTCGTCGTCCAGGCCGGACGCCATGCCGTTGTTGGCCGCGAAGCGATGATCGCTGCTGCGCTGATCGAACTCGGGATAATAAAAATCCCAGCCGTCGCTGGAATAACCGCTGCCGGAGATCACCAGGTCCAGGCCGTTCGCCAACGTTTCACCGTAGGTGGCCCGCGTGCGATAGGTATTCTGGCTGGCAGCGTCCACGCCCACTTCGGCGCCGTTGAAATCGCGGCCCCGCTTGGTAATCACGTTGATGACGCCCAGGAACGCGCTGCTGCCGTACACCGATGAGCTGGGGCCGCGGATCACTTCGACCCGCTCGATCAACTCCACGTCCAGCATGGCCTCGCGACCGATCAAGCCGCTGTCGTAGACGTTGTTGTTGAGACGATGGCCGTCGACGAGCACCAGCACGCGGGTCGAATAGTCACCCGGGCGCAGGAAACCCCGCATGCCCAGGTAGGTGTAGTTGCGATCGTTGGTGACGTACAAACCGCGCACGCCGCTCAGGACGTCGGCCAGGCTGCCGTAGCCAAAGCGGCGAATGTCTTCGGCGGTGACGATGCTGATCGACGACGGCGCCTGCGTGACGCGCTGTTCGTATTTGGACGCGCCATAGACCGAATGAACGTTCATGTCCATCAGCTGTTCGAGGCTGAGGGCAGTCAGATCGCCACTGTCGGCGGAAGCCGCACGCGCGCAAGCCAGCGCCACCATCCCTGCAATCAGATTTGTTCGCTTCGACGCCATGGATGTTTGTGGGGTATTCGCGGGGTTCTCGGATGCTCCGTTGACTCGACATCGCAAGCCGACGGACGGATTCATTGATCGGTAGCGCATGTTTCGACACCGCCACGGCACGGTTCATCAGACATTTCCTCAACCGCGGCGGAGCAGGCTCGCAACGGCTGAAAAATGAGAGTTTCCTAGCACTCCGCGCCGCCCGCGCTGCCGAATGAGACACTTGTTGTTAGAGTTCCCGAATCACTATGCATCCTCGCCCACTCCTCGCCGTTCTGTTCGCAGCGCTCGCGCTGATGACGGCGACAGTCCGTGCGGACGACGCGCAGCAGCGCGAGGATCAATTCAAGGCGGCGTACCTGTTCAACTTCGTCAAATTCGTCGAATGGCCCTCGGGCGCGCCGGCCGATACGTTGACGGTGTGCTTCCAAGGCGCCAAAGGCGTGCACGAAGCGCTTGCGAACGGCATCGACAGCAAACGAGTCGGTTCGCGTCGGCTGGTGGCACAGTTGCTCGAACGTCGCGCGAGCACTGTGAACTGTGATGTTTTATATGCCGATGCCGCGTCGGTCGATGTGTCGCGCACGGCTGGCCATCCCGTGCTCACCGTCAGCGACGCCCCGCACTTCGCGGCCAACGGCGGCATGATCGAGCTGTTCACCGAGAATCATCGGCTGCGGTTCACGATCAACGTGGCACGCGCTCACGAGGCCGGCCTGCACATCAGTTCCGATCTGCTCAAGCTCGCCGCCGACGTGCAGCGGGAGGAGCAATGAGCGCGCCGCGGTCCTGGTTCGAGCACCTGCCGATTCGCGGCAAGCTCACGCTGCTCGCCAGTCTGTCAAGCGGCGTGGCGCTGCTGCTCGCCGCCGTCGTGCTGGCAATCACCGACTATCGCACCGACTACAACGAAATGTTACGTCGCCTGGAAACACAGGCGCAGATCACGGCTCGCGACAGCGCGGCCGCGGTGGCCTTAGATGACGATGCAGCAGCCACGCGTTCACTGACGGCCTTGAGCGCCGATAGCGCGATCGTTGCGGCTGCCATCCGGCGCACGGATGGCAGCGTGCTCGCATTTCATGGCCCCACCCTCGTCGCCAACGCTCATCGCGATTTGATTCATATCGAATCCAACGTGGTGCTCGATGGCAAGTTGGGCACGGTCGAGCTGTGGGCCAAGCGCGACGAGCTGCACGCGGCGCTGCTGAAACGAACGCTGGTGCTGGCGCTGGTGATCCTGGCGGCTCTGGCCTGCGCGATCCTGATCGCGATTCGCATGCAGCGGATCATCTCCAAACCCATCCTGGCGCTGTCCGAGGCGGCGGCCACGATCTCGCGCGAGCGCAATTATCGTCTGCGAGTGCAGGCCGAGAGCAGCGACGAGATCGGGCGACTGATCGCGTCGTTCAACGACATGCTCGGGCAGATCGAAACGCGCGACGCCGAGTTGCTGCGCGCTCATGTGGACCTGGAACGACGCGTGGCCGTTCGCACTCACGAACTCGCCACCAGCAACAACCAGCTCGCAGCCGCCACTCATCGCGCCAACGAGGCAGCAGAAGCGGCGAGCGCGGCCAGCAGGGCGAAGAGCGAATTCCTCGCCAGCATGAGTCATGAGATTCGCACGCCCATGGATGGCGTGCTCGGCATGACGCATCTGTTGCTGGAGACCGGACTCGATGCCGCCCAGCGCGACTATGTATTGACCATTCGCGACAGCGGTGCGGCGCTGCTGACCGTCATCAACGACATCCTCGACTTCTCCAAGGTGGAGGCCGGCAAGCTGGAGCTGGAACTCACCGATGCCGATCTGCGAGAAACATTCGAGGATGTCGCGCGGCAGCTGACGGTGCAGGCTCAGAGCAAGCAGCTCGACGTCAGCTTGCATATGGATCCACAGTTGCCATCGCTCGTCAAAGCCGATGCCGGACGCGTGCGCCAGGTGTTGTTGAATCTTGGCGGCAACGCGGTCAAGTTCACGCAGCAGGGCGAGGTGTCGCTGGCACTCAGCGTGCTCACCAGCAGCGAGCAAGGCGTGTTCGTGCGTTGTGAAGTGCGCGACACAGGCATCGGCATTGCCGCCGATCGCATCAAGGCGCTGTTCACACCCTTTACTCAAGTCGATGCGTCGATGACGCGCAAGTACGTCGGCACCGGCCTGGGCCTGTCCATCGTGCGCCGACTGGTCGTGCTGATGGGCGGCGACTGCGGCGTCACCAGCCGCGAAGGCGAAGGCTCGACGTTCTGGTTCACGGCGCGATTCATGCCCGCCGATCGCAGCGATGACGGCGCCGAGATCGCCATCGACACTGCGTACTTGCGCCAGCAAGTGCAGCTGGAGGACGAGCGGCCGCGCATCCTGCTTGCAGACGACAATCCGGTGAATCAGAAAGTCGCGGCGCGCATGCTCGAAAAACTGAACTATCACGTCGACGTCGTCGCCACCGGCCGCGCGGCGGTCATCGCCTGGCGCTCGGGTAATTACGATCTCATCTTGATGGATTGCCACATGCCGGATCTGAATGGATACGAGGCCACGCGCGAGATTCGCAAGGCGGAGAGTCGCGAGGACCGCACGCCGATCATCGCGCTGACCACGCACGCCATGAAAGGCGCTGGCGAAAAGTGTCGGGCTGCGGGGATGGACGGCTATCTGTCCAAGCCCATCGATCGCACGCTGCTGCAATCCACGCTGGAAAGTTTCATCGGCCGTCGCGCCTAGCGCGGTGATATCTTGGCGATCGTCATGTCGCCCCTGCGTACGCTCATCGCCATCTCGTTGCTTGCAACGCTCGCCGCCTGTGCGAGCACGGCGCCTCGCCCGGCGAAATCCTCTTACGGCTGCATGGAGTCGGTGGTTGCAAACAAACTGCCGGCCGATCTTCCCGACAGCCGCGCGCACTGCCTGGCCAGCGGATTGATCGCACGCTATTGCAGCCGAAGCGAAGCGTATATGGCCGGCATCGGCAAAGAGCTGCGCGACCTGTTGGGTCCCGGCGATGCTGAATGGCGCGACTGGCGTGCCGATCGCGCTGGCGTCGCATGCTCACGCGAGTCGAAGGACGATGCGGAAATCGCGCAGTGCTGCGCGGTGCGAGGCTACTGAAAGCTCAGCCTGTGCTCGGGCAACCGCGCAGTTCGAGACGCAGGATGCGGCTCTGCCCGACCTGGAACACGCTGGTGTCGATGGTCTGGCCCGGCTCCTTCAAATCGACATCGAGCCAGAACACCGAGCCGGAACGTTTGCGATCGCTGATCTCGGGCTTGAGCCCGAGCTGGCGGACCTGCTCGGCACGACGTTGCGCGCGTTGATAGTCGGAGAACACACCCAGCGACAACACGTTCTCCGGTTCGGCGCCGGGCATCAGATAAACGTCCGATATGCCATTGCCCTTGAGCGTCTTCAGCGCCGCTTCGGCGGAGTCCCGCGTGGGCAGGTTGCGCACGCTCACCCAGTAGCCGGTCCACAACTCGCCTTGTTCGACGCGCTGCCTCGGCTCGTAACCCAGGCTGCGCAAAGTCGCCTGCGCCTGCGATGCCTGACCGAGATCGGAAAATGGACCGACGCTCGTGCAGCTCAAGCCGTTGGTGCTATCCGAAACTGGCGGCACACTCGGCTGCACCGTGCCTGCGGACTGGAGCGGCTCGACGGTTGGCGGCACCACGTCGCGAACTTCCGGAACCGGCTCGTCTTTCTCGGGCTCGGGCTGAGGCGCGCCCTGCTGCATTTCTCTGGCCAGCACGATGCGCGACGGCGGCACCGCCACTCGCGGCGGCGCGCGATCGAGACTGCTCACCCGCACATCGATCACCTGGGACCAGATGAAGTACAGAGCGTTGACCAGCACCAGCAACAAACAAAACGCGCGCATGAAGAGGAAGGGATTCCGAAGCTATCGTTTCTTGCCTTTTTGACTACTCTCGCCCCAGTACGCGGCGATGTCGGCGATCTCGGCGGCCGACAGCTGCAATGGACGCTTGTGCTTGACCTTGCCCGCGACGATATCGCGAATCAGGCTCTCCAGCGACGCCGTGCTTTCGCCTTCCCAGTCGTCGGCTTCGTGACACTCGATGCACTTGGACTGGGCTGCGGCCTTGCCGGCCTGGGTGTCTGCGGCCCGAGCATCGATGGCGAGCAACGTCAGCGGCAACGCGGCCAGCGCCGCGACAGCAGCCAAACTCCTGGACCTCCGGTTGCGCATATTCACCTCGCCTTCGACATTCAACCCGCTCACCCGCCCGTCCTGGACCGGAGCAGCCGTTGCTCGGGCCGGATGATACACGAAGGCCCTGGACCCGCCGCCGCGGGCGAGTCGGACCCAGGGCTATTCAGGCCGAGGTGATTCAGGTTGGCCCGCCACCACCAGCAACCCTCGCAGCACCAGATCGGGGATTTCCGTGCCGGCAACGTGGAGCGCCGCGCGAATGCGAGGACTGGCGCCCCCAGTGATGAACAACGTCGGCGGCTGACCGACCTGGATGCGCATGGTTTCGACCGCACGATCGACCAGTGCAGCGAGCGCTTGCACTGCGCCTTGTTGAATCGCACCCAGCGTGTTGTCCGCGAACAGCTGCTCCTGTGTTCGGCCAGTGGCCGCGCGCTGCGCGATCTCACTGGTGTTCTTCAGCAGGCTCGACACCATCAGCTCCGGCCCGGGCACGATGACGCCGCCCAGGTGCTGGCCGCTCGCATCCAGCCCATCGATAGTCATGGCGGTGCCCACGCTGACGACACAGACCGGCCCCGCTTCCAGCGACCTCGCGCCCAACATGCCCAGCCAGCGATCGACGCCGAGCTTGGCGGGCTCGGGATAAGCGTTGTGAATACCCGCCGCGGCGGCCGGCGATTGAATGAAGCGTGGCTGCAGTTGCCAGCTTCGTAACAGCGCCGCTTGCACCAGATCGCCCATGCGCTTGCCGCCCACGTTCGCGATCAGCACACGCTCGGCGCGAGCCCCGCTGTTCAACACCTGTTCGATGAAATCCTGTTCGGTCCAGCTCGCATGCACGGCGGCCGATTGTTCGGCGAGCCCGCGTTCATCGGCGCGAGCCCACTTGATCCGGGTGTTGCCGATGTCGATCAGCAGCAGCATGGTCAACCCTTCACCGCTCGCAAGCTCACTTCACCCGACACGAACTTGCGCAGCTCACCGTCGACTTCGACCAGCAACGTGCCATCGGCTTCCACGCCTCTGGCGGTGCCGAGCGTCGTTTGCGCGCCGCTGATGACTTTCACCGGTGCGTCGGCCAGCGTATCGAGCTGCCGCCACGCATCCCGGAACGGCGTGAAGCCTTGCGTCGCGAAGATCTGCAACATCTGCAGCAGCTCGGTGACGACGGCGCCGATCAAGGTATTTCGAGTCGGCGTCTTGTCGCGCACGATCTCGTGCACGTCGGCGATCAACGCCGCTTCGCGCTCGGCCAGATGCATCCGAGTCGCGGCGGGCATGTGCATGTTGATACCGATGCCGATGATGACTTGCGCCGGCCCTGCCGATTCGCCACGCATCTCGATCAGAATGCCGCCGAGCTTGCGGCCCTGCCATTGCAGATCGTTCGGCCATTTCAGGCCCACGCCGTTGATGCCCAGGCGTTCGAACGCTTTCACCACCGCGATGCCGACCGCGAGACTCAACGCTGAGAACGTCGGCGGCGCTTCGGCGAATTGCCAACCGAGCGACACACAAATGCCGCTGCCGAAAGGGGCGTGCCAGGTGCGTCCTCGGCGGCCGCGACCCGCGTTTTGAACTTCAGTAGTGCACAGCTGAAAACGCCCCGCCGCGGGCGGCGGCAGATCGGCGACGAAACGATTGGTGGAATCCACCGTCAGCAGCACATCACAGCGTTCCATGTGTGATCGCGCACTCGCCGCCAACGTCGATGCGATGGATTCTTTGTCGAGCAGATCCACTGCTCGCGGCAATCGATAACCTTGTCTCGGCACCGACTCGACGTCCACGCCGAGCGCCTTCAGCGAATGCATGAGTTTCCAGATGCCGCCGCGGGAGATCTTCAGTTTCTTCGCCAGCAGCTCGCCGGAATAAAACGAGCCCTCAGCCAGCATGGCCAGCAGGCGCTGGCGGCGTGCCTGAGCGGTGGTCTTGGGATTCGCGCGCATGGCTCAGCGGGGTTTCAACAACCACAATCGCCTGGCCCGGCTCTCGGTGCCGGCGCGCATGCGTTCGATATTGGCTCGATGCGTATAACAAACGAACAGCGTCATCGCGCAACCGAACGCGAGCAGTGCATTCGAAGGCTGCGCTTCCGTCAACACCAAGTAGGCGGGAAACGATGCGACCGCGAGCATGGTGCCGAGCCCGACGAAGCCGCTCAGCATGACAACCGTGAGCCACACGGCCAGCACCGGCAGGAAGGCCACCGGCTTGAGGCCGACCACCACGCCGACCAGCGTCGCCGCGCCTTTACCGCCGCGAAATCCATACCACACGGGATCGACGTGC
>JBEVKA010000098.1:0-4686 GCA_040509855.1 Steroidobacter sp. | reverse complement strand
GCCGCCATGTCATCGTTGCTCGCGAAGATCGCGGTCGGTCGTTCCGGCTGTGTGAGTAATTCCTTCGCCGCATCCATGCCCGACTCGAACGTGAAAAATCCCTGTCGCACCAAGCGTTCGTGAAATTCCACGCCATGCGCGGCGAGCGCCGCTTTGTAACCACTCAGGCGCTGCCCGCCCGCGAAGTGATCTGGATGGCCGATGATGAACCCGATGCGCCGATGACCGAGGCCGAGCAAATATTCGGTCATCTCGCGCGCCGCGCCTTCGTCATCCATGTCGACATACGGAGTCGGATGTTCCACGTCGTTCGGCGCGATGCGCACGAACGGCAGCGAGCGACGGTCGAGTGCGCGAATCAGCGTCGTCGATTCGCTCAGCGGCGCGGTGACGATCAAGCCGTCGAGATGAGTTTGATCCACCAGCCCGATCACATCGCGCTCCAGCTCTTCGCCGCGGCCGGTCACTTGATGCATCAGCAGTTGAAAGCGGTCCTCGCGACAACGAGCCATGGCGCCATGCTGGACGTCCACGATGTAGTTGGCGCTGGGATTTTCGTAGATCAGCCCGATCAGGAACGAACGGCGCCCCGCCAGGCTGCGCGCCGACAGGCTCGGGTGATAGTTCAGTTTCTTGACGATGGCGAGCACGCGCTGACGAGTCTCCTCGCGCACGTTGGGCTCGTTGTTCAGCACCCGCGACACGGTCTTGATGGCGACGCCGGTCGCTTCGGCCACGTCCTGGATCTTGGCCCGGCGGGGCGGTGCTTTAGTCATGTGCTGAGAACTAGCTCGTCATTTTCATGTATCGCAGCCGGTGGCGTCGTTCAATCCCGATTCCAGCCGCACGTTGGCGATGCCGAGTTCGAGTTTACCAGCGGTGGTCAGCGCAAATGGCGCGGTGACGTGCCGAAGGTCGGCGCCACGACTCTGGAAACAATGTAGCGGCAGTTTCAATTGTCGCCACTCGCCACCCGGCGACTGTTTCAGGCGTGCGTCGATGGGGAAGTCTCCACGACATCCATTGCCACATTCAATCGAAACCGTAACAGGCGCGGTCGGCGCGGCGTCGACTCGATAGTCGAACGTCAGCGACAGCTGGCCGTTCGCTTCGCGCTGGAGATCGATGGGTGTCGCGCCTTGAAGGGCGGCAGTCGCGACCGAAGCGCCGGACCATTTCAGCAGGCGGGCGTCTTCCTGAGCTGCGCGATCGACAGCGCTGGCCTGCAGAGCGCCGCTTTCGGATTTGCCGACGGCACTGCTGAACATCGTGCGCGCACCGGCGCCTTCGCCGATGACGAACTGCCAGCCCGGCGCCGCTCGGCCGCTCGCGAAATAGCTGTGAGTCGAAGTCACGCCTTCGGGCAGCGCCGGCACCTCTTCGGAGAGCAGTTGCAGATCGCCAACGTCCTGATAAGTCAGGCCATAGCCGTACGGGAACAACGGCTCCTGATCGCCGGGCGATGCTGTCGTCTGCATCGGTATGCGCGGCCACGCGAAGGGCAGCTTGCCTTTGAAGTCATAGGGAACGGAGCCATCGCGCTTGGCGAACAACACATCGGCGATGCCGCCGCCTTCGGAGCCCGGCAGCCAGGCCGCGACGAACGCGTCGGACGCGTTCAACTCGGGATTCACCCACATCGGCCGGCCGGACAGGAAGATCGATACCACCGGAATCTTCTCGGCGCGCAGCCGCTTCAACAGTTCCAGGTCGGCCTCGTTGCCGGGCTTGTATTCGAGCGTGGCGACGTCGCCTTGGAATTCGGCGTAGGGATCCTCGCCGAACACGACGATGGCGACGTCGGGCTTACGCGTGTACTTGCCCTCGACATTCAGCGTCGCCGAGCCGCCGCCCGCGGTCACGGCGGAGCGAATGCCGGCGAAAATGGAATCGGCCTTGGGGAAATGTTTGTTGGTGATGCCGGTGCCCTGCCAGGTGAGCGTCCAGCCGCCGTTTTGTTTCGGCAGGTTGTCGGCGCCATCGCCCGCCACCAGCACGTTCGCGTTGGGCTTGAGCGGCAGCACCTTGCCGGTGTTCTTGAGCAACACCAGCGACTCACGCACCGCCTGGCGGGCGACGGCGCGATGCTCGGCCGCCCCGAGCAACTCGAATTTGCCCGCGGGCGCGCGGCTCGACGGCTTGCCCGCTTCGAACAGACCCGAGCGCAGCTTCACTCGCAGGATGCGACGCACGGCGTCGTCGAGGCGCGCCATCGGAATCTGGCCCGACTTCACCTGCGCCAGCGTGTTCTCGTACAGCTCTTTCCAGCTGTCCGGCGCCATGAACATGTCGAGGCCAGCATTGATCGACGCCGCGCAGCTGGTGTTCGTGCAGCCGTCGACCTGGCCGTGGCCGTTCCAGTCGCCGACGATGAAGCCGTCGAAGCCCATGCGGTTCTTGAGCACGTCGGTGAGCAGGCCTTTGTGGCCGTGCAGCTTCTGGCCCTGCCAGCTGGAGAACGACGCCATCACCACTTGCACGCCGGCGCCGATCGCGGCGACATAGCCGGGCCCATGAACATCGCGTAATTGCTCTTCGGTCGCGCGGGCGTCGCCCTGGTCACGGCCTTCGAAGGTGCCGCCATCGGCAATGAAATGTTTCGCGGTGGCGATCACATGATTGCCGCGCAGGAAGTCTGGCTTGCCGGGATCACCCTGCAAACCGAGCACGATGGCGTGCGCGTACTCGCGAACCACGGTGGCGTTCTCGGAATACGATTCATATGCGCGACCCCAGCGTCCGTCTTGAGCCACGGCGATGGTCGGAGCGAAGGTCCATTCCTGACCGGTGACACGCAACTCCGTCGCGGTGATCGCGCCGATCTTGCGCATCAACTCTGCGTTACGCGTAGCGCCCAGGCCCACGTTATGCGGGAACAAGGTCGCGCTGATGATGTTGTTGTGGCCGTGTACCGCATCGACGCCCCAAAAGATCGGGATGGCTTTCTTGCCGTCGCGCGTATCCATCGAAGCTTCATAGAAGGCGTCCGCGGCTGCGAGCCACACTTTCGCGGGGGCGAGATCGTTGCCGCCGGGCGCCGAGTTGCCACCATTCAACACCGAGCCGAGGCGATAGCGACGCACGTCTTCGGCGGTCACGCTGCCGACGTCGGCCTGAATGATCTGGCCGACCTTTTCTTCCACCGTCAGGGAGCTGAGCAACTCATTCAGGCGCGGCTCGATCGCGGTGTCATCCAGTGCGGGCAGAGAAACCTGCGGCCAGATTTCCGGATGCACATTCGAGGGCGCGACATTGCGACTCGGAGCAGTGGAGCCGGTTGTCTCCTCGCGCTTCGAACAGCCTGCGAGCAGCGCGGCCACCAACAGTCCCCCTACAACTGCGCAGCGAAGCGCTGCACGCGACGATGCCTGGATCATTATTGCCCCCGGTCTCGAATGGCTTGGGTTCATTGTGGCCGAACAGAATCCCACGGCGGTGACAACGTTGTCAAAGTGGTTTGGGGCGAGGCTTGCCCAGGATATGGGGGTGCGTTCGCGAGCCCGCCTTGGCGAGTTCTGGACACATCGTCATCATGCAGCCGATGACACTCGTCTCACGCGAACAACAATCACATCGCGGCCCACGCATGGGCGCGCGCAAGTTCGCGATTCTCGGGGTGATCGCATTGGGCGTCGTCGCAACAGCGGTGCGCGCCATCGACGATGTTTCATTGCAGATCGAATCGGTCGAGGGCGATGGCTGGGTGGCCAATGGGGTTGCCGTTGACCTGGGTCTGCCGAGTGAAACGACAACGGTTCGCGCCAAGGTCGCGCGACTGCAGGTGAAGGCGCTGGGGCAAACGTTGACCGATATTCGCATCGAGTGTCCCAAGCTCGAGTTGGGCGATGAGCGCATCGCCTGCGCGCAAGCACGTGTGCTGGCGGACTGGCCCACGCTCGGCAAGCAAACATTGACGGTTGGTTTGGTTTATGGACGTCGCGATGGTTCGCTCGATGTGGCGGTGGACGGCGTGCGCGTTGGTGAAGGTCGGCTGGCCTTGCAAGCTGCGCTTCGCGATGGCGGTTGGAACGCGCGCGCCAAGTTGCAGAAGGTGCCCGTGGATCGGCTGGTGAAACTGGCGCAGGATTTCAAATTACCTCTACCGCCGATCACCGCGACCGGTCTCGTCGATCTCTCTATTACCGCGCGCGGTAAAGAAACAAACCTGAGCGCGGCGAGTATCGAGGCTTCATTGATCGATCTGACCGCGAACAATGAGAGCGGCAGCCTGGCGAGCGACAAGTTGTCGCTGCAGTTACAGGCCACTGTGCGTGGATCGCCGAAAGAGTGGGTCTTCGATGTCACTCTGAAATCGTCGCAGGGCCAGGCGTTCGCGCAGCCGATCTTCGTCGATCTTTCGGCGCATGCGGTGGAGCTGACTGCGAGTGGCAAGCTCAGAAATAGCAGCGTACTGACATTGGATCGATTTGCACTCGATCACACGGATGTGGCGCGCGCGTCTGGTCGGGCGCAGGTGGACTTCAAACAAGAGCAGCCGGTTCGGGCGCTGCAAATGCAGCTCGATGCGTTGAAGTTTCCCGGCGCTTACGAGAGTTATTTTCAGCCGCTGCTGCTCGATACCAGCCTGCAGGCATTGCAAACCTCGGGCAGCATCGCTGGCACGATGGCGGTCGAGAACGGTGAGCCGCAAAACATTGACTTGAGCTTCGGCAATGTTTCTTTCGA
>JBEVKA010000097.1:0-5214 GCA_040509855.1 Steroidobacter sp. | reverse complement strand
GGGAGGTCCTCATGAGCGCGCGTTCTTTTCCAGGCCGTGTGATCTTTCTGGTGATCTACCTGGTGTTCGCGTTCGCACCCATCTATTGGATGGTGCACATGAGCCTGCGCACCAACGAGGCGATCACCGGTGCGTTCGCGTGGTTTCCGGAGTCGCTGTCGCTCGCGAACTATCTCAACATCCTCACCGATCCGTCATGGTACGACGGCTACATCAACTCGATCACTTACGTGCTGATGAACACGGTGCTCTCGGTGACGATCGCGCTGCCGGCCGCCTACGCGTTCTCGCGTTATTCCTTTCTCGGCGACAAGCATCTGTTCTTCTGGCTGCTCACCAATCGCATGACGCCACCGGCAGTGTTCCTGCTGCCATTCTTTCAGCTCTACACGGCGCTGGGTCTCATCGATACGCATATCGCCGTCGCGCTGGCGCACATGGTTTTCAACGTCCCGCTGGCGGTGTGGATTCTCGAAGGCTTCATCTCCGGTGTGCCGCGTGAGATCGACGAGACTGCGTACATCGACGGTTATTCCTTTCCACGCTTCTTCGTGCGGATCTTTCTGCCGTTGATAAAGGCCGGCATCGGCGTCACGGCATTTTTCTGTTTCATGTTCTCGTGGGTCGAGCTATTGCTCGCGCGCACGCTCACTTCGGTGGATGCAAAGCCGATCGCCGCGACCATGACTCGAACAGTGTCCGCTGCCGGCATGGACTGGGGCAGCCTGGCGGCGGCGGGTGTGTTGACGATCGTGCCGGGAGCGCTGGTCATTTATTTCGTGCGCCACTACATCGCCAAGGGCTTCGCCATGGGGAGGGTGTGATGGACCTGCTGACGTGGATGGCGTGGACGCCGCCGGTCGCGATCTTCTTTACTTGCATCGCTTCGATGTTGATTGTAATGACGATCTGGGAGCTGCGGTCGCCGACAGTAGTGCGTAAAGGCCTGCTGCCGATGGTTACGACTCGCGGCGATCGTTTGTTCATCGGACTGCTGTTGGCTGCGTTCATCAATCTTGCATGGACGGGCGCCACGGATCTGACTCAATGGTGGGGTGCGGCCATCAGCGCGGTTGTACTCGTATGCGTGATGAGGTGGGGGTAGGGGGATCATGAACAACACTGTATTTCGAGCGGCGGTTTTCGTAGTCGCCTCATGTTTGTCGACGGCTTCGATTGCCGACGAGGCCGCGGCCAAGAAATGGATCGACCAGGAGTTTCAGCCTTCGACGCTGGGCAAGGAACAGCAGCTCGCGGAGCTGAAATGGTTCATCGGTGCCGCGAATCAGCTGAAGTCCAAGGGCATCAAAGAGATCAGCGTGGTCTCGGAAACCATCACCACGCATGAATATGAAGCCAAGACGCTGGCCCGCGCCTTCGAGGAAATCACCGGCATCAAGGTCAAGCACGACTTGATCCAGGAAGGCGACGTGGTCGAGAAGCTGCAGACCTCGATGCAGTCCGGCCGCTCCATCTATGACGGCTGGGTCACGGATTCGGATCTGATCGGCACGCACTATCGTTACGGTGCGATTCTGCCGCTATCGGATTTCATCGCCACCGGCGGCAAAGCGTTCACCAATCCAGGGCTGGACCTCAACGATTTCATCGGCCGGAAGTTCACCACCGCGGCCGACGGCAAGCTGTATCAGCTGCCGGATCAGCAGTTCGCCAATGTTTACTGGTTCCGCGCCGACTGGTTCGCTCGCAAGGACCTGCAGGAGAAATTCAAGAAAAAATACGGCTACGAGCTGGGCGTGCCGGTGAACTGGAGTGCGTACGAGGACATCGCCGAATTCTTCACCAGCGATGTGCAGCAGATCGATGGCAAGCGCGTGTACGGCCACATGGACTACGGCAAGAAAGATCCATCGCTCGGCTGGCGCTTCACGGACGCCTGGCTGTCGATGGCCGGCGCGGCGGATAAAGGTATCCCGAACGGCATGCCGGTGGACGAATGGGGCATTCGTGTCGCGGCAGACAAGTGCACTCCGGTCGGTGCGTCCGTATCACGTGGCGGAGCTGCGAACTCACCCGCAGCGGTGTATGCGCTCACCAAATATATCGATTGGATGAAAAAGTACGCGCCCAAACAGTCGATGGGCATGACGTTCTCGGAATCGGGGCCAGTGCCTGCTCAAGGCGAAGTCGCTCAGCAAATCTTCTGGTACACCGCGTTCACCGCCGACATGACCAGGAAAGGCCTGCCGGTGGTGAATGCCGACGGCACGCCGAAGTGGCGCATGGCGCCGTCACCCCATGGCCCGTACTGGAAGGACGGCATGCAGAACGGTTACCAGGACGTGGGTTCGTGGACGTTCTTTCGCGGCCACGATGCGAATCGCCTCGCTGCTGCATGGTTGTATGCGCAGTTCGTCACCGCGAAAACCGTGTCGCTCAAGAAATCCATCGTCGGTCTCACGTTCATTCGCGACAGCGACATTCGCCACGACTATTTTACGCAGAATGCCGCGAAGTACGGTGGGCTGATCGAGTTCTATCGCAGCCCCGCTCGCGTCGCATGGACACCGACCGGCAACAACGTTCCCGACTATCCGAAGTTGGCGCAGCTGTGGTGGCAGAACGTTGCGACCGCCGTCACCGGCGAGCGCACGCCGCAGGCCGCGATGGACAATCTCGCCGATCAGATGGATCGAATCCTCGGACGGCTGGAGCGCGCCGGCATGAAGAACTGCGCGCCGAAGCTCAATCCCAAACAGGATCCGGGCAAATGGCTGTCGAGCAACGCGGCGCCGTGGGCCAAGCTCGCGAACGAAAAGCCCAAGGGCGAAACAGTTTCCTACGAAAGGTTATTGCAGGCGTGGAAGGAAGGTAGAGCGCGATAGGCCTGCGTTGGGAAATCGACCTGCTCGCTGCCGGTGCTGTCCGGCTTTGCGAGCAGGCCTGACGTCGATCAGGTTTTCTGGCGAGAGTTCGCGCGTTCCATGAGCAGCGCGGCGACCGCTTCGCGCGCTTCGTTCTCGCTGGTGCCGGCGGGAAATTCGAACACTTCCGCCTTATCGAACGGGTTCGCGAATCGAACCGGTTGACCGCCCTGAGTCATCTGTTCCGGCGACGACAGCATCAACTGACGCGCCGGCGTGGCGCTCGCGGTCGACTGCTTGGAGCTGTTCGACGCGACCAACTCGCACACCGCGCCGATCACGCCGACAGTAACGATCACTGCAAGCGTCATCTGCAGGGAGCTCATCCGTCGCGGCGGCGATTTTTTCGCGGCATTCATCGCCAGGTTCGCGAACACCTGCTCGGCGGACGCTGGGGTCCGTGACGCCGGCGCCGGTGCGGCCTCCTGTTTGCCGGGCAGACAGGAATCCGCTAGCGCCAACAGATCCTGCGCGCTCAGTTCGACTTCCGCGTCTGCCTGGTCGGTCACGTGAGTTACCTGTGTCGATTTACTCATGAACCTCTCCTACCCAAGATTCGGTTCCCCTTGCGGGATGCGAGATACAAGCAGAATTGGCGGGAAGAGTTCCGGGCCGCGCGGGAAGATGTGATGGGGATCACGCGTGAACGGCAGTAATGGATCGATATGACAAATCGCGGCGACATTTCGTCAAGCCGCTCAGAGATCGAGCAGCTCGCGCACGAACCTGGCCTGGCGCTCGCTCACCTGGATTTCGCTGTGCTGTGAGTCCTTCATGGTCAGCAGCAGCGAGCCTTTGAACATCGGGCTGATTTTCGCCACCCGGTCGAGATTGGCAATGATGGAGCGGTGCGCGCGGAAGAACGGCGGGCTCGGCAGCCGGGCCTCCAGCTCGCCGATGGCGTAGTTGGTGCGAAACAGGGCGTCGGCGGTTTTCACCTTGGTGATTCCGTCCTCGACGCGAAAGAAACAAACATCGGCCAGCGGCACCAGCAGATAGTGATCGCGCTGGAGCGCCAGCACGTGATGGAGTGGCTGCGGGCGGGATCGTGCGACGGTGCAGGTGCGAAGCTGTTCCTGCGAAGCCTCGTCCGGCGAGCGGATGAGTTGCTCCAGTCGTTGCACGACCGTCGCCAGCCGGTCATGCGTGACTGGTTTGAGCAGGTACGCGACCGCGTTGGCGTCAAACGCGGCCAGGGCATATTCGTCGTACGCGGTGACGAAGACGATCAGGGGCAGCGCCTCCGGCGTCAGCGCCTGGACCACCTCGAAGCCGTTCAACCCCGGCATTTGCACATCCAGGAATACCACCTCCGGCCGATGTTTCTGGATCGCTTCGAGCGTGGCGAGCCCGTCGTGAGCTTCGGCTTCGATCGCAATGCTCGGATGGGAGGCGAGCAGCTTGCGCAAGCGCGAGCATGCAGAGGCTTCGTCGTCGGCGATCAGCGCTCTAATGGTCATGCAGTGGCACCAGGATGGTCACGGACGTTCCGCGTGCGCCGGGACGACTGTCGATCCCGAACTCGGCGGCCTGCGAATAGAGTGTCTGCAGTCGCTCTTTCACATTTCGCAGCCCGACGCCGAGCCGTTGGCCGAAGTCCGGCCGTAAGCCTACGCCGTCGTCATCGACTTGCAGTCGCAGATAGCCATTCTCACGTTTCGCCGTGACGCTGATGGAGCCACCCTCACACATCGGCGCGAGTCCATGTCGGATGGCATTTTCCAGCAGCGGCTGGAGCAGCAATGAAGGTATGGGCTCATTGCCATGAGCATCGCCACGCGACAGCTGGACGCGCAGACGATCACCGAAGCGTACTTGCTCGATCTCTAGATAATGTCGGGCGAACTCCAGCTCGTCATCCAAGGTCGACAAGTCGCGGGAGTGCCGGGACAGCGCATATCGAAAACATTCGGCCAGACGCTCGGTCATGCGCTCCGCCTGCGGCGGATTGGAGCCGATGAGATCCGCGATGGTGTTCAGCGTGTTGAACAGGAAATGCGGATCGACCTGCGTGCGCAGCGCCTTCAGCTCCGCCTCGGTCAGCAGGCGCTTGAGCCGCTCTTCCCTGACGAGCAGGGCGCGCTGTTCCTGTTCGAAATGCAGCGCGTCCAAGCGGCGGCTCAGGTGTGTGCCGATGGCGTTGAGGAATTCGAACTCCTGTTGCATCAGTATGCGTGCATGATGGCTGGCGGAGACTTCGAGGCGATGGAGGGGACGTTGCGTCGTTTCGATCGGGATCGATGCCAGCGAGGTGTGGGCTTCGCCGGCCGGCACGAATCGGGCGTCGAGATGCAACGTGGATGTCACAATCCGCGCGGCAGTCTCGAAG
>JBEVKA010000096.1:0-8595 GCA_040509855.1 Steroidobacter sp. | reverse complement strand
CTCGTGCCAGGCCGCCATGGCTCCGGCGCTGAGCATCAACGCGCGTCGTTAAATGCGAAATCGATACATGAATGATTTACCGGGAGGGAGGTCCACCAGCGTTCAGTTTAAAGGTCGGGGCGGCGAGGCTCACCTGCGTACATCGAGCGGCCAAAGCGGCGGTCATGCCGTCAATTTGCCGGTGCCTCGCGAGGACATTCGCGTCACCATGATCCCTCATGCAACGACGAAACTTCTGCGCCAGCCTGTTCGGCGGAGCAGTGCTGTCACACACCGGGATGCTCACTGCGATGCCAACCAAGGCGATCAACTCGAATGGGTTGTCCTACGCGCAAGCGCAATTGATTACCGCGCCGGCGCGCTTGCTGTTCATCAGCGGCCAGGTTCCCGAGGACGCCGAAGGACGAGTGCCCAAGACGTTCGAGGATCAATGCCGCCTCGCGTGGCGCAATGTTCAAGCGCAGTTGGAAGCGGCGGGGATGACACTCGCCGACCTCGTCAAAGTCACCGTGTTCTTGTCCGATCGCCAGTATCGAGCGGCGAACGCCGCGGTGAGGAAGGAGGTGCTGGGCGCTCACACGCCGGCGCTGACCATCATCATCACTGGCATCTATGACGAAGCGTGGCTGTTGGAGATCGAGGCGGTCGCGGCGGCTTAGCAATCCACTTAGCAGTCTTTGTCACGTTTCAGAATGAGCGAGGTCACGACGTCCACCACGTCCGGCAACGTAGCGATGCGGTCACGTGTCGCGTTGAGTTGCGCAGTGGTGCGGGCCTCGATTTCAACGGCGAGATCGACATCGCCGCTCAACGAATAACAGCGGCACACCTCGGGCATGGCGACGATCGCGGTCACCGTGCGAGGCGCCGGCGTCTTGGCCAGCCTGAGCTGCAGCAAGGCGGACAATCGATCCACATCGGCGACGCGTGCGTGGTAACCCAGAATGATCCCAGCTTTCTCCAGTCTCACCAGGCGTTCGCGAACCGTGCTGCGCGCCAGCTCCACCTTGGCCGCCAAAGTCTTCAGCGGCATTCGGGCATTGGCGCGCAACAGGGTGACGATTTGGGTGTCGATCGCGTCCATCCTTCCTCTCAGCAACAGTGTCGCGGCGGGCGCGAATGTAGCAAACGGGCCGCAGCGTTGGACGCCCGCGGAAATCGCATCGCCTGCTTATGAGTCGTCGCCGACGTTCTCGCCCGACGGGCGCGAAATGATCTTCATGAGCGCCGACGCGGATTTCACCAACTATCGCCTCGTGTCTTCGCGCTGCGAAGGAGGTGCGTGGACCAAGCCCGTCGCGCTGCCATTCGCGTCGAAATTGCCCGTGGTCGAGGGCGATCCGTTTCTCACGCGCGACGGCAAACAGCTGTACTACATCTCGACTCGCCACGACACCACACACGAGGACTTCGATATCTGGGTTGTCGACCGCGGCGACGGCAACGCTTGGAGTGAACCGCGGCGTTTGCCGGCGCCTGTCAACTCTTCGACACCGGAACTGCTGCCACGACAGGACGCGCAGGGTCGTTTGTATTTCGGCTCGGCGCGCCCGGGTGGCTTCGGTCAGGGCGACATCTACGTCGCGACTCAGGAGTCGAATGGCGAGTGGCGCGTGTCGAATGTAGGTGCGCCAGTCAACACCGCTGCGTTCGAGTATGAAGCGGAGATCTCCCGCGACGGCACGACGATGGTGGTGGTCGCGCATCGAACCAATCGCTCGCATCTCTACTTGTATAAGTCCGCGTCCGATCGCTGGGTCGAAGCCGGCGACATCGCGGCCAGGCAGGAGGAATTCCAGGTCGGCCCACTGCTTTCACCCACAGCCGATCGACTGCTGTTCGCGCAGCGCGACGGCGAACGCTCGGGTGAGATGTTTTTACTCGATCTGGTCGCCGACCCCGATCCGACTTGGCCGCCGCGCTGCCGATGAGGTATAGATCCGGGCATGGCTACACTCACTGGTCGCACCATCGCCGTTCCGGAAACTCGCGAGCTGGATGTTTTCGCCGCCATGCTGGAGCGGCGGGGCGCGTCGGTGCTTCGATGTCCGCTGGTGGCGATCCTCGATGCGCCGGATTCGCAGCCCATTCTGCAGTGGCTGCATCAGTTCAACGCTGGCGCGTTCGATGATCTGATTCTGCTGACGGGCGAGGGTCTGCGTCGCTTGCTCGCGTGCATCGACAAGAACGAACCCTCTTTGCGTGAGCCGTTCGTGCAGCGCTTGAGCGAAGTCAGAAAGATCACTCGTGGCCCGAAACCGGCGCGTGCACTTCGTGAGCTAGGCTTGAAGCCGGACATCGCCGCGGAGACGCCAACGACTCAAGGCGTGATCGCGTCTCTGCGTGCTGAGAGTTTGAACGGGCGCAAAGTCGGCGTGCAGTTGTACGGCACCGAACCCAATCGCCCGCTGATCGAATTCCTCGAGTCGGCGGGCGCCAGCGTTTCGACCGTCGCACCTTATATCTATGCGGACAAATCGGCTGACGATGCCGTGCGCGATCTGCTGCAACGAATGGCCGCGGGCGAAGTCGACATCATCGCGTTCACGAGCACGCCGCAAGTGGAGCGATTGTTCACAGTCGGTCCCGCGGAGTTGGTGAAGGCCGCGCTGGAGAAAACCGAAGTCGCGGCGATTGGTCCAGTGGTCGCCGACGCACTGGCACGCCATGACGTGCGCGTGCGCCTGATGCCGGAAGATTCCTTTTTCATGAAGCCGCTGACGAGCGCGATCGAGCAGACCATCGGCCCGCGCGAAGCTTGAAGCGTACCTACCTGCAGAACCCGCGCGCCGTCGCGGCGATGTTTTCTCCCATCTTTTCCGACCTACAGAATAAAAATCGAAATGTCACGCCAAGCGAGGTAAATTCTCGCTGTGACTGGGTGATGTTTTATTAAGCGCCTTGACCCTCCTCGACACGCTCACGTACAAACAAACGAGCGTGTTTCGCAAAGCGATGTCTAACATCGCCACGCAGAACGCACGATAAGAAAGTTTGCAGCGACCCGCACGGCATATCTGCTGTGCGGATCTGTGTAAACGCAATTCAGAACATTTCGTCGTGTTCTAGTGGGGGAACGTATGGCAATCAATCTCAGCCTACGGACCGGAATCCGTAGCGCTCTCGCTGGTTCACTATTGATCGCCGCCGCCGCGCAGGCTCAGCAAGCCAGCTCGCAAGAGCTGGAAGTCGTCGTGGTCACCGGTTCATATATTCAAGGCACGGCCGAAGACGCGGCGCTGCCGGTCGATGTGTTCACTGCCGACGATCTGCAAATGCAGGGCGCGCCGTCGATGGTGGATCTGGTGAAATCGATTCCAGCGGTGCAGGGCGTGCTGGGTGAATCGAATCAATTCGGCTCGGCGCAATCCACCGGCAGCAGCAACATCAATCTGCGCGGCATCGGCGCTGTTCGGACCTTGGTGCTGATGAACGGGCGGCGCATCGCCGCTTCTCCCACCGGCAATGGCGTCGACACGAATCTGTTGCCGATGGCCG
This sequence comes from Steroidobacter sp., assembly GCA_040509855.1. Lineage (GTDB taxonomy): Bacteria > Pseudomonadota > Gammaproteobacteria > Steroidobacterales > Steroidobacteraceae > Steroidobacter. The sequence goes on along the minus strand of JBEVKA010000096.1, from coordinate 5,097 downwards.
CGATCGGCCGCATCGAAGTGTTGAAAGACGGCGCAGCCGCAACCTACGGCTCGGACGCGATTGCAGGCGTCGTCAACTTCATCACCAAGACCAATGTCGATGGACTGTCGCTGGACGCGTCTTACAGTTACATCGACGGCTCGGATGGCGACTACACCGCCAACGCAGTGTGGGGCCATCGCGCGGACAGCTGGAATTTCATGGTCGCGGGCGGCTATAGACATCGCTCGGAGTTGAATACGACTGAGCGCGACTGGGCCGTGCGCACGTTCGAAGAGAACCCACAGGGCGGCTTCTCCACCTTCGGCAATCCTGGCACCTACAGCGTGACGTCCGCCGTCGCGTTTCGTGATCCGGGCTGTACGCCGCTGGGAGGAACGGAAATCGTCAGCACCACCGGCACGCCTCAGTGCCGCTTCCAATACATTCCTTTCGACAATCTCGCCGAGCGCGAAGAGCACTATCAGCTCTATAGCGAATTCAACCTGGATCTCGGCGAGAAGACCGGCTTGCACATCGAAGCGCTGTACGCTGTGCACGATGCGCCGGAGGAGAATTCGTCGCCGTCGTACGCGCCGACGCAGGGCCCTTCGCCACTCAATGGAAACATTTCGCCGCCGAGCTACACCATCCCGCTGAGCAATCCCGGCTTGCAAGCCATTTTGCCGCTGATCGATCCGGCCATCGCCGCTGCCGCTCGAACTCGTGGCGCGGTGACTGCAAGCGGTCTGCAGTGGCGTCCGCTGGGCAACGGCGGCAATCCGCTCACGGGTGAAGGCAAGAAAGACGAGCGATTGTTCGATGGCTATCGCGTGTCCGCCAGTTTGAAGGGCGAAGTCGGGCCGGAAATCGGTTGGGATGTGGGGCTCACTTACAGCGAGAACACGCGCGAGTCGAATACACCGGACATTCTCGCGTTTCGCTTGCAGGCAGCGCTGAGCGGGCTGGGTGGAGCAGGGTGTGCGCCCGGTTCGGCTCCCGGCTCGGCGGGGTGTTCGTATCTCAATCCGTTCTCGAATGCGTTCGCCAGCAATCCGGCCATCGGCAAGGCCAACACGTTCAATTTCAGCCCGGGGCTGGCGAACGATCCGGCGCTGATCGACTGGGTGTTCGACAGCTATGGTTACGAAGACAAGTCGACGGCGCTGGTGGCGGACGTCGTGTTCAATGGCGAGTTGCCGCTGTCGTTGCCGGGCGGCGCGATCGGTTGGGCATTCGGCGGTCAATATCGCGACGAAGGTTTCGAACGCGAGACCAACGACTTCACCAACATCGAGCTGAACCCTTGCGTGGACACACCGGTGAACGGCAACACCAGCTGCCTGACCCAGTCCGGCGTATTCACATTCTTCGGGCCGCTGCGGCCGCAGGATTTGAGTCGCGACGTGTACGGTGTGTTTGGTGAAGTGAATCTGCCGCTGCTGGAATCGCTGCAAGCGCAGGTCGCGTTGCGTTACGAGGATTACGGCGGAGCCGTGGGCTCGACCACCAACCCGAAGATTTCGTTACGCTGGCAGGCGCTCGACTGGCTCGCGTTTCGCGGCTCGGCGGGCAGCACCTTCCGCGGTCCGCAACAGACGCAGCTGCTCAATGGCTTCACGACGTCGCTGCAATTCACATCACGCGTCAGCGGCTACAAGCCGTATGACACGTATGGCGATCCTGGTTTGAAACCGGAGGAAGCCGATACATTCAATGTCGGTGCGCTGGTGCAGGCCGGTGGGTTCAAAGGTTCGTTGGACTACTGGCGTTTCAAATTCGACAACCCCATCGGCACCGAGGGCGGCACTGACCTGGTCGCGGCGTTCTTCGGTACCGCGACTGCGCCGCTGAATTTTTGTGGTGCCTCCGGCTATGCGGGTTTGCAGAATCGCATGACGTTTGTCGGCGGCTGCGCGCCGGCCAATCTCATTCGTACGCGCGTGAATGTCATCAACGGGCCGAAAGAAGATGTCTCCGGTCTCGATGCAAGTCTGTCGTATCTGTTCGAGAGCGTGCTCGGCGGCGAGCTGCTGGTCGGTGTGGATGCGTCGTATACGCTGGAATACCAGCGCGATGCGCTGATCGTGGAAGGCGTGTTGATTCAAGCGAAGGATGACTATGCGGGCACTCGCGGCAGCGGCGCTGGCTCACTGCCGGATCTGCGAGGCTCGGTCTATGCCGATGTTACTTCCGGGGATCATGCACTGAGGTGGACGACGCGCTACATCGCCGGCGTGACGGATGTTCGCCCCAGCGTGGCCACTGGCCATCGCGACATCGGATCGTTCCTCACGCACGATCTGGTGTATCGCTTGCAGCTGCCGTCGAAAACGACCTTCAGCGCCTCGGTGCTCAACCTGACCGATCGCGATCCGCCGCTGGTGTGGCTGGACCTCAGCTACGACCCGTTCATCGGCAACCCGCTCGGGCGCTACTTCAAAGTGGCGGTGAGCAAGGAATTCAAATGAGGGTGAAGGCTGGGCTAATCTTCCATCGTCCAGCCCTTCTCCCATGGCGGCTCCGGGCCGAAGGTCGCGGCGACGAAGTCGACGAAGGCGCGCACCTTCGGCATCAGATTGCGGCGTTCCGGATAAACGGCATAGACCGCGATTTCCTGCGGCCGGAATTTGCATAGCACGGGTTTCAACTCACCCGAGCGCAATTGATCGCCGAGATAAAACGTCGGCAGCATGATGATGCCGCCGCCCGCAATCGCGGCGGCACGATTCACCAGGCCGTTGTTGGAATGTAAGTTGCCGTTCACCGGCACGACGTGTTCCTGACCTTCGCCATCTACGAGGCGCCAGTCACGCGGCGTGCTCAGCAGCGAATACAAAATGCAGTTGTGTTCGAGCAGATCTTCCGGACGCTCCGGCGTGCCGTGCTTGGCGAGATATGCAGGCGAGGCGCAAATGACCTGACGCGTCGGCGTGATCTTGCGCGCGACCAGATTCGAGTCGCGCAAGTTGGCGATGCGGATGGCGACGTCGAAACCTTCCTCGACCAGATCGACGCGCCGGTCGTCCATGTGCAGCTCGACGGTCACGCCGGGATAGCGATCCATGAATGTTTGAATCGACGGGGCGAGCTGCAGGATGCTGAAAGACATCGGCGCCGACACGCGCAGCGTGCCTCGCGGTTCGGTTTGAAACCGCGCGATCTCCAGCTCGGCATTCTCGATCTCTCGTAGCGCACTGCCGCTGCGGCGATATAACTCCGAGCCGGCTTCAGTGAGGCTGAGCCGCCGCGTGGTGCGATTCAACAGCCGTGCGCCCAACTTCTCTTCCAACCGCGTGACCGCTTTGCTCACCACGGGCTGTGACATTTCCAAGGCTTCGGCCGCGGCGGTGAAGCTCGACAGCTCGACTACTTTGACGAAGATCGCGATATCGGTGAGGTTTTGCATCTAGGCCCTGCCCAACCCGAAAGAATAAATCCCATGCCGCCAGGGCCGATGATCCGGCGCCCGGCGAGGCCTAACGTAGCACCCATCGAGCCGGACGTCGCCGGCCAGCAGTCAGGAGGTTGCCATGTTGGATCCAGATGCCCGCCAGGCACGCGACTATTTCGCCCAGAAGCTGGCCTTCGTCACCGGACCGTACGAGCTGGCTGGCCAGATGCGCCGTAACGAAGCGATCACCATCGTCGACGTGCGCCTGCCGAGCGATTTTCAGGCGGGCCACATCCCGGGCGCGATCAATCTGCCGCAGGGCAAGTGGCACACGCTCGCCGGCCTGACCAAGGATCGCACCGCCATCGTCTATTGCTACAGCCAGACCTGCAAGCTCGCCGCAGCGGCCGCTGTTGAATTCGCATCCGCCGACATCCCGGTCATGGAGATGGAAGGCGGCTTCGAGGCCTGGGTGAAGAATCAGCTGCCGGTCGAAGCCGGCGCGTCGGATCAGTAAGTCCCCATACATACATTCCAAGGAGCATCGTCATGTCACTTTTAAATAGTCCTCAGCAGGCCGGCAATGCGCTGTTGCGCATCTCGCTCGGCATCATGTTCATCGCGCACGGTTTGATCCTGAAATATTTCACATTCACGCTGGCCGGCACCGCGCAGTTCTTCCAGTCGATCGGCCTGCCCGGTCCGCTCGCGTATGTCGTGTTCCTCGCCGAAACCATCGGCGGCATCCTGCTGATAATCAACTTCCGCACGCGCTGGGTGTCGCTGGCATTGATCCCGGTGCTGCTCGGTGCCGCATGGGTCCACGTTGGTAACGGCTGGGTGTTCAGCAATCCGAACGGTGGTTGGGAATATCCGCTGTTCCTGATCGTCATCAGCGTCGTGGTCGCGCTCCAGGCTGAACCGGCCGGTGCGCGCAGTGGAATTGGTTCCGCGCAGGCTCAACTGGCGTAGTAACTGTTCAGAATCGGTGACCGCCACGAGGGCGGAAATATCGGCAAATGCAGGAGCAATCGCCGGCAAGAAGGCCTCGTCATGCGAGGTCTTCTTATGTTTGTTGAGAGCCAGCGCACCGTCATGGGTGACGTATCGTGGATAAATAGCGCCCCGAACGAATCGCGGGCCACGACTAAAATACGAAGGCGGGTTGGAAATATGTCGTTTCGATGGAGCGGGCTCCTGGCGGTGGGCGCGTTGGTGTCTCTGACTGCCTGCGGCGGCGGTGGTGGAGGCGGAGGCGGCGAGGGCAGTGGTGGCCGTGGCGGCAATGGCGGTGTGCAGCCTCCCACGAATTCGCTGACCTATACCGGTGCGACGACGCCTGCGAATCTTTCGCTGGCGAACAGCGTCCCCGAACTTTCCGCCTGGCTGCTGATCGAGCTCGGACTGGTCGAAGGTCTGAGCCCCGGCTCCATCGCCGTCGGCGATGCACGCCAGGCGCGAGTCTCGACGCTCCAGAAGCGTTTGAATCGCACCAAGCAATTGGCGCGCTCCTATCACAAGGCGACCGCGCAGGCCGTCACCAACGAGCCTTGTGCCGGAGGCGGTTCCGCCGAGGTCAATGACAACGATCTGCTCGATGACGGCACAGGTGTCGTGATCCTCACCTACCGCAATTGTTTGGAAGGCGACTCGACACTGAACGGCGTCATCCGTGTCACGGTCACCACCTACGATCTCTATCTGGACTATCCGACCGATTACAC
>JBEVKA010000095.1:0-8214 GCA_040509855.1 Steroidobacter sp. | reverse complement strand
CCGTGTCCGTAATCAAGCCGCCGAGCACGATCATGCCGCCGTCCTCGACCAGCACGGTGGTCGAGATCGTGCGCTTGTTGGTAATCAGGTCGACCGCGCCGGACACGCCTTGCGTGATTCCGGAGTTCTCCTGCTCGATCTTCAATTGCACTGCTGTGCCTTCGTTGATCTGCGGCGTGATCTTGAGGATGTTGCCGACCTCTTGACGCTGAATCGTCTGGAACGGGTTCACCGAGCCGTGGTTGTTGCCGCCGGTGTTGGTGTACTGACCGGTGATGAACGGCACTTCCTGCGCGACCTTGATCTCGGCCTCTTCGTTGTCGAGCGTAGTGATCGACGGCGTCTGCAGGATGTTGCTGGTGCCATCGTTGCGCAGGGCGCGTAACAGCACCGCGAAGTTGACGCCGCCGTCCTCGATCATGCCGGCGCCGAGCGTCAGGCCTTGTGGCAGACCGGTGGTGCCGATCGAATCGGGATCCTGGATCGCCGACACGATGCTGCCGATGCTGGCCTGGCCGACCGGCTGGTTGAATGTGCCGATCGGAATCGTGCTGCCTTCTTCTTCGCTGAAGACCGCCCAGTTCACGCCGAGCTCGGCGGCGCGGTTGGTGGTGATCTCGACCAGGATGGCTTCGAGGTGCACTTGCGCGCGACGAATGTCGAGCTTGTCCACCACCGTCATGATCTGACGCATCATCTTCGGCGCGGCGGTGACCACCAGCGCGTTGGTTTGTTTGTCGGCCCAGATGGTGGTGTTGCGATCCTGCGCAGCTGCTGGGTTGGCGGTTGCCGCGCCACCCGGAGCGCCGGGCGCCGCCTGCGTGATGCCGGTGACTTGTTCCTTGAGCTTGCCCGCGATCTGTTCGGCGTCGGCGTAATTGAGATAACGGACCTGCGTGTCGCCGCCGGATTCCAGCGGAGTGTCGAGATGCGTGACCAGCGCCTTCAAGCGCTAGCGTTGTGACTTCTCACCCGAGATCAACACGCTGTTGGTGCGATCGTCGGCGACCAGCTTGGCGGAGACGCCGGGCGCTTCACCCTGTTGTTGCGCGCCTTGCGACAGTGCGTTCACGACGCGCACGATTTCAGATGCGCTCGCATTCTCCAGTCGCACGATTTCGATTTCTTCGTCGCCGGCCTGATCGAGCCGCTGCACGATGCGCATGATGCGGCTGATGTTGTTGGCGCGATCCGAAACAATGAGCATGTTCGAAGCAGGGTAGGCGACCAGGTGACCGTTCTGTGGAATCAACGGACGCAACACCGGCACCAGCTGTGCGGCGTTGATGTTGCGCACCTGGACCACCTGCGTGACGACTTCATCCGAAGTCGGATCGATGCGGTTGGGCAGATCGTTGGCCGGCATCTGGCGCGCGTTGGCGTCCGGCACGATCTTGATGACGTCGCCCGACTGCACGGCGACGAAGCCATGGACCTGCAGGATGGACAGGAAGACTTGATAGAACGCTTCCGGCGACATCGCCGTCGAGGAGCGGATCGTCACTTGCGCGCGCACGCGCGGATCGATGATGAAGGTCTTGCCGGTGATGGTGGCGACGGCATCGATGATTTCCGTCAGCTCGGCGTCGCGGAATGCCGGCGTGATGGTCGCTTGCGCCGCCTGCGCAGTTTGCTGAGCCAGCGAGGGCGAGGCGTTGAGCACGCAGGCCACCGTCAGTGCCAGCAGGCCCGAGCGCTTCCATGCGGCGTTATAGATCTTGGAAATCGTCATGGACGGTCCTTGACTGTGCACGGTCGAGTGCTCGTTCTTGAGTGTTGGCGCGTCGATCATTCGACGGGCTGCTTGTTGGGGTTGGGACGCGGCGCTCGCGCCGGCGGCGCGCCGCCCGACGGATCGGGCAGCGTCAACTGGGCCATGTTCAACGTCAGCTCCAGCGACTGGCCGGTGCGCTCGACGGTCACGGTGACGCGATCGGAGCTGCCCATGGTGTTGAAGATCTCCATGCTGCGCTGGGGATCGTCCAGCGGCGTGCCGTTGATGGACATCACCAGGTCGCCGGGCACCAGGCCGAGCTTGCTGAACTGGGCACGATTGCGACCCGGATACACGCGATAGCCTCGCTGCGTGCCATTGGCGAACACGGGCTGCGGCCGGATGATTTCGGCGAACGCGCTCGGGTTGGTTTCGGCCATCTGCCGCAGGTTGGAAACGAATTGACTCTGCGGCGGCGGGGCGGGGCGGTTGATGACCAGCGCGCCGGAATTGCGCTTGGGCAGCGACAGTGTTTCCAGAATGCCGGCGCGATCGATAATCACGCGGTCGAAAAGAACCTGGTGCAGCTTGATGCCCGGTTGCACGGCGCCGCCGACTGCGAACACCCGTGCCGATTGTGCGGATTCACCGATGATGGCCAGACCCTTGTTCGGATCGGGCGAAGCGAAGACTGCGGTGAGCACCAGGTTGATCTGCGTCGGCGGCGCAGTGGCTGCGTCCGGCGGCGGAGCCGCGTTGGCGACGTCGAACAGGTGGGCATTGACGATTGCCTGAATGTCCACACCTTGCTGGACCGGAGCAATGTTGGTCGGCGCTGGCATCGCCACCGGCTGCGGCGATGGACCCTGATCGAGCAGCAGCCAGGTGAGCTGCACCAGCTGCCACGCGATCGCGATGACCAGCACGATCATCACCGCACGCGGCAGCGTATGCGACGCGCGGTCGAGCCACTGCTGCGGCGTGAGGCTCTGAAATTCGTTCAATTTTGCGGTCAGCGGCATCGTTCGATACGCGAGCAGTGCAGACGGTTGGGGGACAGTTCGGCTCGGTCATCCACCTATTCGCAGCCGGAGTCTGAGCCGTGCCCAGCGCGACATGATACGAAGGAGCGTTAGTGTGTCACAAGAGATTGTTCCGCTTGATGAAAACAGTGTCGCAAACCACCGAATCCCTGGTTCTGCGCAGAGTCTTGCCCAAGTGGGGATCCCGGCACGTGAATTGGCTGTTTCGACCGCGCGCAAACGCATAAGTGCGCTGCGTCGGATGCTGCCTTGTATTGTCCTTAGTTCCACCCTATAAAGAGTGACAACTGGTTGCGCGTTAAGTTGTTGATGACGGAAGAGAGCACACGGCATGAGCGGGAGCTGGTCGCCGAGGAAGCCGAGCCCAAGCTCAAGCGACCTCCGTTGTACCAGGTCGTCCTCCTGAACGACGACTACACGCCAATGGAATTCGTCGTGGATGTGCTGGAACGCATCTTCGGCATGGATCGCACTACGGCCACGCGCGTTATGCTTGAAGTGCATACCAAGGGCAAAGGGGTGTGCGGCGTGTTTACCTTCGAGATCGCCGAGACCAAGGTAGCGCAGGTCACGACATATGCTCGTCAACACCAGCATCCCCTGTTATGCACGATGGAAGAAACGTGAAGTCGTTCACCGCATCCATCCGTGCGCCTGTCAGCCTCGAAACTAAAGGCGGCAGCGCGCCGAACCTCCAATTCAGGAGGCGGTCCATCCTCTAGTTCATGGTGAGAGTCAGTCCGTGTTAAGCAGCGAACTCGAAATCTGTCTCAACGAGGCTTTCCAGTCGGCGCGCGAAGCGCGGCACGAGTTCATGACCGTGGAGCACTTGTTGCTCGCGATCGTGGACACGCCGAAAGTCCGCGAAATCCTTCGTGCCTGCGGCGCCGACGTGGCCCGCTTGCGCAAAGACCTGAAGGATTTCATCGATCAAACCACCCCGCGGTTGAAGGACGACGACGACCGCGAAGTGCAGCCCACGCTGGGCTTCCAGCGCGTGTTGCAGCGGGCGGTATTCCACGTGCAGTCCAGTGGCAAGAAGGAAGTCACGGCTGCGAACGTGCTGGTCGCCATTTTCAGCGAAAAGCATTCCCACGCCGCCTACCTGCTGTCGATGCAGGATGTCGCCCGGCTGGACGTGGTGAATTACATCTCGCACGGTTTGTCCAAGATCTCCGAAGATCGCACCGACAAGGACGAGTCCGCGCCCGGCGCCGAAGCCGAGCGGGGCGAGCCCGACGGCGGCACCGCGCTGGAGAAGTTCACCACCAATTTGAACAAGCAGGCGATGGAAGGGCGCATCGATCCGCTCATCGGTCGCCGGCTCGAGATCGAGCGCACGGTCGAGATCCTGTGCCGTCGTCGCAAGAACAATCCGCTGTACGTTGGCGAAGCTGGCGTCGGCAAGACTGCGCTGGTCGAAGGCCTGGCGCGCATGATCGTCGAGGACAAGGTTCCAGACGTGCTCTCCGACAGCACCGTTTACTCGCTCGACATGGGCGCGCTGATCGCCGGCACCAAGTATCGCGGCGATTTCGAGAAGCGCTTGAAGAGCGTGCTCAGCGAGCTGAAAAAGAATCCCGGCTCGATCCTGTTCATCGACGAGATCCACACCGTCATCGGCGCCGGCGCGGCGTCGGGCGGCGTGATGGATGCGTCCAATCTCATCAAGCCGGCGCTCGCCAACGGCGAGCTGCGCTGTATCGGCTCGACCACTTACACCGAGTACCGCGGCATCTTCGAAAAGGATCACGCGCTCGCGCGTCGCTTCCAGAAGGTCGACATCGTCGAGCCGACGGTGCCGGAGACGATCGAGATCCTCAGGGGTCTGCGCTCACGCTTCGAAGAGCATCACAGTGTGAAGTATGCCGATGACGCGTTGGTCGCGGCGGCCGAGCTGGCCGCGCGTCACATCAACGATCGTCAGCTGCCGGATAAGGCTATCGATGTGATCGACGAGGCGGGCGCACGTCTGCGCTTGAAGCCGGAAGGCGAGCGCGAAACCACCGTCACCACCCAGATGATCGAGGATGTCGTCGCACGCATCGCGCGCATCCCGCCCAAGAACGTGTCGACGTCCGACAAGGACGTGCTGCGCAATCTCGAGCGCAATCTCAAGCTGGTGATCTTCGGTCAGGACGCGGCCATCGACTCGCTGGCCGCGGCGATCAAGATGTCGCGCTCGGGTCTCGGCGATCAGCGCAAACCAGTCGGCTCGTTCCTGTTCGCCGGTCCCACCGGTGTCGGCAAGACCGAAGTCACGCGCCAGCTCGCCATCGCGCTGGGCGTCGAGCTGATTCGCTTCGACATGTCCGAATACAGGGAGCGCCATACAGTGTCGCGTCTGATCGGCGCGCCTCCGGGCTACGTCGGCTTCGACCAGGGCGGCCTGCTCACCGAAGCCATCAACAAGCATCCGCATTCGGTGCTGTTGCTGGACGAAGTCGAGAAGGCGCATCCGGATGTGTTCAACCTGCTGCTGCAGGTGATGGACCACGGCACGCTCACCGACAACAACGGTCGCAAGGCGGATTTCCGGCATGTGGTGATCGTGATGACCACCAACGCCGGTGCGTTCGAAATGAATCGCCCGTCGATCGGCTTCACCCAGCAGGATCACACCACCGACGGCATGGAGGCGATCAAGCGCTTGTTCTCACCCGAGTTCCGCAATCGTCTCGACGGCATCATCCAGTTCAACGGCCTGGATCCGCGCACTATTCAGCGAGTGGTCGACAAGTTGCTGGTGGAAGTGGAAGCGCAGCTCGAGCAGAAAGGCGTGCAGCTGCACATCGATGATGCAGCCCGCGAGTGGATGGCCCGCAAAGGCTACGACCCGAAAATGGGCGCGCGTCCGATGGCGCGTGTCATCCAGGAAGCGATCAAGCGTCCGCTGGCCGAGGAGTTGTTGTTCGGTCGGCTGGTGGCGGGCGGTCACGCCTTCGTCACGGTGGGCTCGGACGATCAGCTCAAGGTGGAAGCTCGCGCCGACAGCGAGCAGGCACTCTTGGAAGGCAGTTGATAACGTTACTGATAGCGGGCGCGACGGCTCAGCGCCCGCGGTACACGATGCGACCCTTGGTCAGGTCGTAGGGCGTGAGCTCAACGGTGACGGAATCACCGGTCAGGATGCGGATATAGTTCTTGCGCATCTTGCCGGAGATATGCGCAATGACGGTGTGGCCGTTGTTCAGCTGCACCTTGAAGGTGGTGTTAGGCAGCGTATCGACTACGCGCCCTTCCATCTGAATAGCATCTTCTTTCGACATGCACTCTCGGTGATTTCCCGGCAGAACCCGCCGGCAAGGCGCGCGAATTGTGCATAAAGCCCCCGGGCAATGCAATTGAAGCACCGCCCGCATCATTCGCGCCGACTCCGATGCTCATACGTCCGTCGCGGGGGAGTCGTTCCACGAGCCTGGTTCGAAAGGGCCGCCGACATGGTCGGTGACGGTCTGGGTGAAGTCGACCCGCGGGATCATTTCCGCGCCCAGACTGATGAGATGCGGCGTCGACATCTGGCAGTCGATCATGTGGAAGCCGCGCGTGAGCAGCTCTTCGCACAAGCGTTTCAGCGCCACTTTGGACGCGTCACGCTCGGTGCTGAACATGGATTCGCCGAAGAACATGCGACCCAGCGCGACGCCATACAGCCCGCCGACCAGCCGATCGTCCAGCCATGTTTCCACCGAGTGCGCAAAGCCCAGCTTGTGCAGCTTGATATAAGCGGCACGCATTTCCGGCGATAGCCAGGTGCCGCCGGGCCGCAGCTCACTGCTGCCACAGGCGCGAATGACTTCGCGAAACGACGTGTCGAGGCGTGTGACGAAACCGCGATTGCGGCTCGACTTGACCAAGCTGCGCGAAACCTTCAATCGATCCGGCATCAGCACCGCGCGTGGATCGGGACACCACCACAGGATCGGCTGACCACGCGAGTACCAGGGAAAGATCCCGCGCCGGTAAGCAGCTAGCAGGCGCAGCGGCGACAGATCGCCGCCCGCGGCCAGCAACCCATCCGGTTCGACCAGGGCGCGATCGACCGGCGGAAAGGCTTCGGGAGAGTCGTGCTCCGAGAGCCAAACGATTGAGCCGCGCATGTTGTCATCCCACCTCGCTACCGCTGCCGCCATCACGGCGGAACGGCGTGTGTTGCTCTACCTCGAGGATATATTGATCGATTTGCGCGCGCTCGACATTAAGATAATCATCGATGGCGCGGCGGAAACGCGGGTCGGCTATCCAGTGGGCCGACCACGTAGTGGTGGGTTCGAAACCGCGCGGCACCTTGTGTTCGCCTTGCGTGCCTGGCTCGAAATGTTCCAGCCCCTGTTCGATACAGTATTCGATGCCCTGGTAATAACAGGTCTCGAAATGCAGGCTGTGATAGTTCGCGGCCGCGCCCCAATATCGACCATACAGGACTTTCCCGCCGCGAAAGAAAATGGCTGAGGCGATCGGCAGGCCCTGGTATTCGGCCAGTTTCACCACCACCGCTTCGGGCATGACCGCCGACACGGCCCGAAAGAATTCCACGTTGAGATAGTGTTCGTGACCATGGGCCGCGAAGGTTCCGGCCGAGAAAGCGAACACGATGTCCCACAGTTTCTCGTCCATCTCCGCGCCCGTGAGCGTGCGATAGGTGACACCGCCTTCACTCACGCGTCGACGTTCGCGCAGCGCTTTCTTGCGCTTGTCGGCGCGGAAGGTCGCGATGAAGTCATCGAAGCTGCGATAGCCGCGATTGCGCCAGTGAAACTGGCAGTCCTTCCGCCACAGGAACGGCTGATGACTCAACGCCTCGCGATCCTCATCCGTGAGGAACAACAAATGCGCCGAGGACATGTGCGATGACTTGGCAAGTCTCAACAGCTCTTCGGCGAGCTTTGTTTTCAACTCGTTCGAGGTATCGGGCGCGATCAGCAACCGCGGCCCGGTTGCCGGCGTGAACGGCGGCATGCTGATGAGTTTGGGGTAGTAGGGCAGTCCCGCTTGTTCGTAAGCGCGTGCCCAGCTCCAATCGAACACGAACTCGCCCCACGAATGCGACTTGCGATAGAGCGGCATCGCGGCCAGCAGTCGCTCGCCGTCTTCCAGGATCAGATGATTGGGAATCCAGCCCGTGGCCGCGCCGACACAGGCGTTGCGCTCCAACGCCAGCAGGAATTCATGCCGGACGAACGGATTGCCCGCCAGCGCCAGCGCATTCCATTGCGCGGCCGGGATGTGATCGATGCTTGTGACGATGCGAGGTTGCATGAGAAGTGACTACTGACTAGTGACCACTGACTGGTCAGAAAGTGTCACCGCCATTTCGTACTCGTGCGGCATGATCGGCCCCATTCGAGGCCTCGCTACGGATTGCCACCTCTCATCTGACCAGTCAGTAGTCACTAGTCAGTAGTCACTTCTTGAGTGTCTCAGCATCGATCTGGTCAAGGTACTTGTCGGCGTCCA
>JBEVKA010000094.1:0-3263 GCA_040509855.1 Steroidobacter sp. | reverse complement strand
GTTACCAGCGCGCTTCTGAATCAGCTCGTGCACTGCTGTTGAATTCGGAATATGGCCGCGAAGCCACCAAGCTCAGCCTCACTGGCGAAGTCGCACGCGGATATTTCTCGTTGATCGCGGCGGCCGAGCAGTTGGCTCGCGGCCGCGACACGCTGGCCGCACGTGAAGAGTCGATGAAGCTCGAAAAGCTGCGCCTCGATTCAGGCGAGAGCGACGAATTCACATTCAAACGCGCCGAAGCGGAAGCCGCGGCCACGCGAGTCTCGACGCGTCAGCTCGAGATCCAAGTAGTCACACGCACGAACGCGCTCGGTGTGCTGCTCGGACGCTCGCCGAAAGCGTTGGTCGATGAAGCGATCACACTGCAGGGCGTGAGCTTGCCGATGCCGGTGCAATTGCCGGCGGCATTGCCTTCGTCAGTATTGGAGCAGCGGCCGGATATCGGTGCAGCCGAAGCGGCGCTGAACGCATCGGCGGCCGACATCGGTGTCGCGCGAGCGCAGTTGTTCCCGAGCATCAGCATCACCGGCGCGTTCGGTTCCGTGAGTCCTGAGTTGAGCGATCTGTTCACCGATCCGGCGAAAGCCTGGTCGGCGACCGGCGGTCTGTTGCAGCCGATCTTCCAGGGCGGGCGCCTGCGAGCCAATGTTTCTCGCACCGAAGCGATTCGCGAGCAGCGCAAGTCCGAATACGCGCGCACCGTTCAACAAGCGTTTCGTGAAGTGCTGGATGCGCTACAGAGCCAGGTGCTGATCGGCGGCGTGCGCGAAGCAAACGATCAGCAGGTGGCGGCGTTGAGTCGCGCCACGCAGCTGGCGGAGTTGCGCTACGGGCAAGGCGATATCGCTTATCTGGAACTGCTCGACGTTCGTCGCAGCTTGTTTCAGGCGCAAATCGATCTGGTCGCCGCGCAGCGCGATGCCTTGCTGAACGCGGTCGATCTGGCACTTGCCGTCGGCGGTGGCATGGGCGATCTCGCCGAGCCGCTGACCGCCCGCCGCTGATAAAAACCGTCAATAAAAATTCCGCCGCCGCTCAGTCGTCCGACTGGGCGGCGACGTTTCCGCTCCCCAACCTCTGCGCCATTGCACGACGTGGGCCAGCGTGCGGCGATCACGTCGAGAAACAAAAAAACACTGCTGGCATAGGCGATTGCGCGCCTCGCGAGCAGCGCTCGGCAAACACTCCGACACACGCAAATACAATGTTTCCATTCCCGCGCTTGCAAAAAATACAATAGAAACATTCATACTGTCGGTGTGAGCCGACGATGATTTTTCGTCGAGCATTTTTCTGACGAAGCCTCGGACCTTTCCCAAGGAATAAGCGTTGTTTGCTTCGCGCGCTGCTCAAAGCGCGACAAACATTGGAAGGAAGGGGAACACGAATGCGCGTCATGTCGCGAGAGCACCTGAACTCTCGTTCAGATTTAATTCGGCGATGCGGCTGGACGATCATCAGCACGACATCATTGTTGGCGTTGGCTGCATGCGGCGGCGGTGGTGGTGGGGGCTCGAGCCCGCCGCCGTCATCGGGCAGTCCTCCGCCGCAAACTCCGGCGAACTCTGCGCCCACTGCGCAGGCCGGCACAGATCAAACAATCGAATGGCCCGAGTCGACGGCGTCACTCACCGGCTCCGGCACGGATGATGGCACCTCGTTGACGTATGCATGGACAGGCCCGGCGGGTGTGACTTTCAGCGCGGCAAGTGCCGCTGCCACGCAAGTGACATTGCCTGGCGCTGGCAGCTACACACTGACGTTGACGGTGAGCGATGGCAGCCTGAACGGTACCGACACCGTCACTGTAGTCGTGGATCCGGCGGTCTATCCCGCATCCGATCTCGCGAACGATCAGCCCAATCATGGCTGGACAGTCGCTACGGCCGCTGATGTGGACATGGACGAAACTCAGCTGGTGCTGGCTGAAACATATGCACTCACCGGCGGCGGTTCCGGAATGATCGTGCGTCATGGTCGCCTGGTGCGCGCGTGGGGTAATACCGAACAGCGCTTCGACATGAAGTCGACCACCAAGTCGATCGGCGGCATCGCGCTCGGTCTCGCCATCGACAATGGTTCCTTGCAACTCGCCGACACTGCGCAGTCCAAGCTCGCAACCGTCGGCAATCCCACTGCCAATCATCCCGACTGGCTGTCGCGGGTCACGGTGCAGGGTCTCGCGACACACACGGCTGGTTTCGCCAAGCCGGGTGGCTATGTCGATCAGTTGTATGAGCCGGGCACGACCTGGTCCTATTCGGACGCCGGTCTCAACTGGCTCGCCGAAGTGCTGACCGGGGTTTTGAATCAGGACCTGCACATTGCACTCAACACGAGTGTATGGACCGCGCTTGGTGTCAACGCCACCGCGGGCGGCACGCAGAACTCCGATGGTCCGTCCAGCTCGGACATCCATTGGCGTGACAACGTGCTGCGCGCTGGTTCGACCTCTCGCGAGCTGGCCTCGGGCATCTACGCCAACGCGAATGCGATGGCGCGTGTCGGCCTGCTGTTCCTGCGCAAGGGTGTGTGGGGCGACGCCCGGATTCTCTCCGAAAACTTCGTGGCGACGGTGGGTACGCCGCCAACCGCGAACGCGTCGCTGTCTGTTCAGGACTCGATCAACTTCCCTGGTGCAGCCACCAACTACGGCGTGTTGTGGTGGACCAATGCGACGGGCCTGATACCGAACGTGCCGCGTGACACTTACTGGGCCTGGGGCCTCGGCGACAGCCTGATCGTGGTCATCCCGAGCCTGGATATCGTCGCCGTGCGCGCCGGTCCGCAGCAGACTGCGATTACCTCGGGTCGTACCTGGAACGATTCGGATTGGAATGGCGACTACTCGGTACTCGCGCCATTCCTCCAGCCGATCGTAAGTTCAGCCGCGCAATAACCAGTCGCTGTCGAGTCGACTCATGCGCACCGGGTGGCAACGCCCGGTGCGCATTTCGTTTTGGCTCCCCGCTTGCGTGAGTTCCCTGATTGGCGGCGGCATCCGATCCGATATACCGGCGGTCCCGTAGTCGATCGGAGATTCCCGTGACCAAATTATTGATGTTGGCGGCGGCGTTGACGGTGTCGTCCGTGGCCCTGGCGGAAGAGCATCACTGGGACTACGAGGGCGACGATGGCCCGACGCATTGGGGCGGCTTGTGCAGCTCCGGTAAGAATCAATCGCCGGTGGATCTGCGTGACGCAGTAAACGCCAAGCTCGCGCCGCTGTCGTTCGCGTACGAGTCGCTCGCCAAGGAAGTTTT